>JAUZOF010000759.1 GCA_030706585.1 Bacteroidota bacterium | reverse complement strand
GCGACCAGTATAAAGGCAAATTCGATAAAGGATGGGACGCTTACCGCAAAGAGGTATTCGACCGTCAGAAGAAACTGGGTGTGATTCCTGCCAATGCAGTATTACCTGATCGCAATGCGGACGTCAAAGCGTGGGATAAACTATCTGCGGATGAGAAAAAACTTTATACTCGCTTCATGGAAGTGTATGCCGGTTACCTGACTTACACCGACTATGAAATCAGCCGGTTGATCAACCATCTGAAAGAGACCAAACAACTGGATAACACGCTGGTTTTCGTTCTAATCGGTGATAACGGCGCCAGCAAGGAAGGTACACTCAATGGAGATATTGACAGAAATATTTTCTCAAAACAATTGTCTGAAGATGAAAATGTACAATACAATCTGAGTAAAATCGGTGAAATCGGTACGGCAAATGCTATCGAAGGAAACTATCCCCTGGGTTGGGCACAAGCCGCCAATACTCCTTTCAAACACTGGAAACAGGATGCCAACAGTGAAGGCGGAACACACAATCCATTGATTGTTTACTATCCGAAGGGTATCACTGAAAAAGGGGGGATTCGTACACAATACAGCCACGTGATTGATATTCTACCGACTACTCTTGATCTTGTAGGTGTTAAAGCACCGGAGCAACTCAAAGGAATCAAACAGGATACCATTCAGGGAACTTCGCTGGCCTATTCATTGAATGACGCTAAGGCTCCAACTCATCACACCACTCAGTATTATTACATTTTCGGCTCCCGTTCTATCTATAAAGACGGCTGGAAAGCGGCACTTGCATTCCCAAGTAGCTTCATTACAGGAAATGTTTATAATAAGCAGAAGTTTGACGAAAACGCATGGGAACTCTACAACCTGAATAATGACCCGACAGAACGCGTTGATCTGGCTAAAAAGTATCCGGAAAAACTGGCCGAACTGAAAGCGTTGTATGAAGAACAGGCTAAGTCTCACAACCTCTATCCATACATTACCTGGGATGATGTGCTAGGTGGTAAAATCCATCGCTCCAAAGATGACAAATCTTTTCAGGAAGCAGTAAAAAGCATCACTAAAGGAAGTGATCTTCAATAAATTCACGAAACCAACCGGAAGAGTCCCTGCAAACGGGACTCTTTTAGTTCTAAAATATTCAATATGCAAATTCAAAACAGGAGATACTCTATTCTTAGTAAAAGTAATATCCTATCAGCAACACTATTGCTTGGAGGTACAACCTCTGTTGTAGCCCAATCCACCGGCGAATACGCCAAACATTTCCCCGGTGTCATCGGTAAAAACTATGCCGAATCCAAAGAATCGTGGCCACAGAATCCGCAAGCGCCCAAAGGTGCGCCTAATGTAGTCTGGATTTTGCTCGATGACGTGGGCTTCGGAGCATCCAGTGCTTTCGGGGGATTAATCCACACGCCGGTCTTCGAAGAGCTGGCCAATAACGGTCTGCGCTACACCAACTTCCACACCTGTGCCATCAGCGCCCCTACCCGTGCGGCACTGCTTACCGGACGCAACAGCGCTTCGGCGCACATGAGCGGATTCGGACACATCAGCATGTCGGCTGGTTTTCCGGGCTGGGACGGACGCATTCCGTCTGAAGCAGGAACCATCGCTGAAGTTTTGCGGGACAATGGTTACAATACCTTCGCCGTAGGAAAATGGGGATTAACGCCTGATGCCGATGCCACTGATGCGGGACCATTTGACCGTTGGCCTTCCGGCAAAGGCTTTGACCATTTCCTCGGTTTCCTGGCTTCACAAACCGACCAGTACAAACCGCAACTCGTCGAAGAGAATGCCTATGTAAAGCCCGACGGACGTCACCTGAACGAGCAAATTACGGACAAGGCCATCAGCTACATCGCCAAACAAAAAGCAGCCGATCCAGAGAAACCATTCTTCCTCTACTATTCGCCCGGAGCAGTTCATGCTCCACATCAGG
>JAUZOF010000758.1 GCA_030706585.1 Bacteroidota bacterium | reverse complement strand
TGTTGCATTCAAGTTAGAAAGCGACACCTTCCAACGGCGCAAATCGTAGAAACGTTGGTTTTCGAAGCACAATTCCAACCGGCGTTCATTTTGAATTAACTGACGCATTTTATCCTTATCGGCCTTGATACTTTCAAGATAAGCATCGCCATTCGAAACACCAACACCAGCTCTGGCACGAATTGCTTTGATAACATCATATGCACTATAATTATGAGTCCCCTTCCCAAGCGGGCCAAATGCCTCATTAGCTGCTTCTGCATAATCCAAGAAAATTTCAGTGTAACGAATGCGAGCGGAATAATGCTTTTGTCCTGTTTTAGAGTTCGGATCGGGATTACAATCATAACGTGTCAACTTACGCAAGTAGTAGCCTGTACG
The DNA here is from genome assembly GCA_030706585.1 of Bacteroidota bacterium. Lineage (GTDB taxonomy): Bacteria > Bacteroidota > Bacteroidia > Bacteroidales > UBA7332 > CAXXIC01. The sequence continues at coordinate 1,583 of JAUZOF010000758.1, read as the reverse complement.
GGTAGATGCCCCACTTTGCTTGTTAATAGCATCGTTGTTGGTTGTGTTATAAGTACCGGTAATAATAACAGTGTTCTTAGGTCCCTGAACATCACCATTACAAATAACATACTTAGCCAAACGGGGATCTCTGTTAGTATATGGGCTTGTGGCCACATAGTTACTATTTGGATCTGAAATCGGATAACCATTAATGGATGGAAATGCATCCACTAAATTCTGCGTTGGATTGACACGTCCCTTTCCAAACAACGAGGGAGGAAAGTTATTCGTTTCAAAATCATAGTTACTCGAAACGTCGGATCTCCAGATAATTTCGGGAGGAGTTGATCCTGAAGCCAGGTTATCAATTTCGGAGGTATTTGCATACCAGGTTCCTCCTTTCGCAGCCAAACCACTCACCCCGTTAATCCGATCGAGAACTGCAGCTGCATTATCAGCTGCAGTCGTCCACGTCACTCCCGAGCCAGCATTATACGCCGGACTGGCCGCAAACAATGCTACTTGCGCTTTGATTGCTTCTACAATACGACCTGTGATACGTCCTCTCATAATAGCACCGTTCACCCGATTGTAATCGCCTGCGGAAGTTACACCAAGAGTTTTATATTTAGCAGGGATATCCGCATCGACAATGTCACCGAAATCCAATGGCAGAAGAGAAAGTGCACTGGATATATCTTTATTAATCTGCTGAATACACTCTGAAAATGTATTTCTCGGTTGATTAAAGTCAGAAGCAGCGGTTTGCGGTATGGTGTCAATGGGGACACCCAGCAACTTACCATCCGCAGTCCATCCACCATGAGCCCGCAGTAAAGAAAACATCTCCAATGCACGCAAGCCATACGCTTCGCCTTTCAACCGGTCTTTGTACATTGTGCTCACCTTACTGTCTTTGGCCCAAGCCACTTTATCGCAATTTTGAATAAATATATTCAAGTACTGGATAGCCATATTAGCAGCATTCCAGCGAGACATCGGATCATTACTTGAGGTCCAAGAACCTGTAGCCATTTTCAGATAGGCACTGCTCATATCGTTTGTTACCGCATCATCTGTCGCCAAATCAGAGTTTGGATCCGATTGATATGGAAGAAGATCATAAGCTGTTCCTAAAAAACCTTGTGCATATGATGGTTCTTTATACATAGCATCGATAGATCGATTATTTTCAGGAGCTGGCGAGAAAAAATCATCACAAGCTGTCAAAAGAGGTATAAAGACCAACAGTTTTAGTATATTTCTCATAACTTAAATTCAATTTTTATTATTAGAACATTACTTTAACACCTATATTATAGAATCGATTCTGAGGAGCGCTTGTTGTGTTCAATTCTAATATTTTTCTGTTTGGAGCCATTGTCAACAAGCCAGAGCCGCTGATATAAGCCGAAATGTCATGAATAAAGAAGTCCCTTAACATCTTCTTTGGAAAATCATACGTCATCTGCACCTTAGCCAGGTCGAAACGATTCGTGCTATAAAGCCAGAAGTCTGAATTACGGAAATTGTTTGTTCCACTTAATGTGGTCAATCGCGGATAGGTTGCTGTTTCACTGGTAGCCTCAGTCCAACGTCCA
>JAUZOF010000757.1 GCA_030706585.1 Bacteroidota bacterium | reverse complement strand
TAATTTCGTTCTCATAGCAAAATAGGTTTGTGTTTTTATATAATGCTGATTTCAACAACAACATGATAATAAACAGCATAAATGCTCAAGTTGTTTCAATTTTCTCATTCAATATTTTCCACATACCAATATAGAGGAAAGCATAATCAGGAGTCAAAATAAAAAGAATGGACTTGCGACTCTTTGTTAAAGACACATTCAAAAGCTAGACCTATAGTATCTGAAATATACGATAGGTCTATCAATAAAATCAAATAAGAACAAAAATTAGGGATATTAAAAAAGGTTAGAGACTACTAATCAATACAATATACCATCAAATGATTTTCAACCTCATTCTTACTTAAAGAACAAGATCTCCGAATACAATCAGAGATCTTGTTCTTTATATTTAATTCTTCTGCTGCTTATTTCCGAAGCTTTTCCAAACGAATCACTTTTGCTTCAGACTTATTAAGAATAACCAATGGCAATCCTTTTGACAATAGCTCCTTTCCGCTCATGGTAACACTATCGTTTTTATCAAAGTCTGTAATTTTATATACGGCATTCGGATCAAGTCCTTTCAAACGAAACGTCTCCGAATCTTTTGCCGAATCCGCCCTGCGAAACATCTGAACGAAACCGGTTCCCGATTCGGGGCGATAAAACTCCCACCCGATCCATACATCCTTTTCAAGACTGTAAGATGTAAGCGGATAATAATCTCCGTAATAATCGGGACTAATCGTTCTCCACTGACTAATCATTTCGCGAAGTAATTTGTAATCTGCATTTTTATTCCTTGCATCCAGATTCAATACCGTCGATGGGCACATTTCACTCCGGAAATTATATTTATCAATTACAGGTACTCCTGTCCCTGAATACGGCAACCACGCTGCCAGTCCGTAAGTCTGTGACTGTACCCCTACCGGTTCATGGGCATAATCACTACGCCACAGCGGAACAGCCCGTCTCAGATTCTCCAATTCCAATCGTTTCCCTCCTGCTGCGCAAATGTCAATCAACATATCTGGATGACGGCGACGTAGCTCATCAAAGAATTTCAAATAGCCCATTACATGCTTTATTTCTGTAATTCCCTGCCGGTCAGGATGAGCAGCATCCTCAGCATCCCAAAATCCGGAAGAGAAGACGGCAAAATCCTGTCGATAAAGGTCAATCCGTTCATTCGTAAGAATACTATCGACGTGATTGGTTAACCACTTATTGGCATCCGGATTCCCATGATTGAAAAAGCGGGAACCTCCATCTCCCAATAACCATTCCGGATGATGAACATACAGCCAGCTACCTTCCACAACGCGTTCCGGCTCAAACCATAAAATCGTTTTCACCCCCTGCGAATGAGCATAATCGCTCACGACACGTAATCCATTAGGAAATCTTGTTTTATCAGCTTCCCAGGTGCCAAGCAAATCCTGCCAGTCATGTCCTTTATTCGGATTCCATCCTGCATCCATCCACCAGTAATCAAGTTTGATCCCCTCTTCCAGATAACGGCTGATAAACATCTTCTGACTTGCGTCATCAGCATGAACCATCTCTGCATAGAAAGATGAACTTGCTGCTTCCAAAAGCGATTTAGGCAGCGTCCCTCTTTGACGAGGAACATTGTAAGCAATCATCCAACGTCTCCAAATATTTTGTGATTCTGTGCGATCGCCTGCCCAGAATAACAGAGCGATAAGAGGAGTACGAATTTCTTCACCGGGATGCAAAATTAAATGGGTATGCATTTGTCCGATCACTGTGGATAACCCATCGTTATGATCTCGTTTAAACTGAGCTTTCCACCGGGCAGGCCATCCTGCAGCAATAATCACCCCGTTATTTTGATCGTTACTCTTCCACTCCACATTGAAAAACGGCAAATTTTCAGCAGTGGGGAAACCACCCCAAAAAGATCCGACTACTTTTGAAGAGTCCGGATCAAGTCTCATTCGTTCAGGTTGAAAATCC
>JAUZOF010000756.1 GCA_030706585.1 Bacteroidota bacterium | reverse complement strand
CATTGGCTTTTCCCGTGGTGGGCAACAGCATGAATTCCGGATCCGGTTCCGGATCAGCATCGAAACATCACTTGTCGGAAGGTGTAAGTAGTAAACTTATTGTTCCAAAAGAAAATGGCCTGCGCATTACCGGTACTTTTCTGGATGAGATTTCGCACGATATTCCCCATCAAAACTGGGGTGAGAAAGAGTGGGACCGTGACTTTCAGCATATGAAAGCAATCGGTATCGATACAGTGATTATGATTCGTTCCGGTTACCGAAAATTTATTACCTATCCCTCCAAATATTTGTTGAAAAAAGGGTGCTACATGCCATCGGTAGACTTGTTGGATATGTATCTGCGTTTGGCTCAAAAGTACGGCATGAAGTTTTATTTCGGACTGTATGATTCCGGGAAATACTGGGATACGGGCGATTTGTCATGGGAAATAGAAGATAATAAATACGTTATTGATGAAGTATGGCAAAACTACGGAAGTAAATACAAGAGCTTCGGAGGTTGGTACATCAGTGGCGAAATAAGCCGTAAGACAAAAGGTGCGATAGGCGCATTTCATGCTATGGGAAAACAATGCAAGGATGTTTCCAACGGTTTGCCAACCTTTATCTCTCCATGGATTGACGGGAAAAAAGCAGTAGAGGCAGCTACCGGAGATCTGACCAAAACGAATGCCGTTTCAGTTCAGGAACACGAAAAAGAATGGGGCGAAATTTTCGATGGAATTCACGATGTGGTGGATGCCTGTGCCTTTCAGGACGGTCATATCGATTACGATGAGCTGGATGCATTCTTCTCTGTAAATAAGAAGTTGGCAGATAAATACGGTATGAAATGCTGGACTAATGCCGAAACATTCGATCGTGATATGCCTATCCGTTTCTTTCCGATCAAATTCGATAAGTTACGTCTGAAACTAGAAGCAGCCAAGCGGGCAGGTTATGACAAAGGAATTACATTCGAATTCTCGCATTTCATGAGTCCTCAGTCTGCATACATACAGGCAGGACATTTATACGACCGTTATAAAGAATATTTTAATATCAGATAAATTTCTATTAATCAGCAATATTTATGTCAAAACATGTAACTCAGAATATTGGTTATGTAATTTTCCTGTCATTTGTAGCAGCACTTGGCGGATTTCTCTTCGGATACGATACTGCCGTTATTTCAGGAACAATTGATCAGGTAACCCGTCAGTTTCAGCTCGATACCATTCATCAGGGATGGTTTGTGGGTTGTGCATTGATAGGTTCCATTATAGGAGTTGCCGTCGCCGGAGTGCTGAGCGACAAATTCGGGCGCAAGAAAACAATGATACTATCAGCCGTTTTGTTTTCTGCTTCCGGTATCGGATGCGCCCTTTCTGGAAGTTTTGACCAGCTGGTTTTTTACCGTATTGTTGGTGGAATCGGTATTGGGGTTGTGTCAATCATATCACCGTTGTATATCTCTGAAGTTGCCATAACAAGTTATCGCGGACGATTAGTATCGTTGTATCAGCTCGCTATAACCGTTGGCTTTTTAGGAGCTTATCTTGTGAATTATCAATTATTGCAACTGGCCGGAAGTGGTGTAGTGCAGGGGAATGGTCTCATTGCCAAAGTCTTTGTGGTAGAGGAATGGAGAGGGATGTTGGGGATGGAATCCCTTCCGGCGCTGTTGTTTTTCATAGTAATCTTTTTTATCCCTGAAAGTCCGCGTTGGCTGCTTGTCAGTCAGCGCGACGAGAAAGCGTTGAGCATACTAACCAGAATCTATAGTAGTGGCACTGAAGCCACTCAACAGGCCAACGCAGTACGCGAACAACTGGCCAGCGATGGGCAAACCAATTGGCGATTGCTTTTTAAGCCCGGATACTTTAAGGCATTGCTGATTGGTGTTGCTATCGCGATTTTGGGTCAGTTTATGGGTGTGAACGCCGTTTTGTATTACGGTCCTACCATTTTTACCGACAGTGGTCT
>JAUZOF010000755.1 GCA_030706585.1 Bacteroidota bacterium | reverse complement strand
GGAGAATGCGCTGAAGGCTATTCCGGGTGTTGAGCATATGCAAAAGTTCGTGACGAAAGCGGGCATCATAAAAACAGAGGATGATTTTCAGGGCGTGGTATTCAAGGGCGTCGACCGGCAATTTGACTGGAAGTTCTTTACGCAAAATATGGTGGATGGAAAACCTCTTGCTGCTACCGATACCGCGCCATCGAATCAGGTGGTGATCTCAAAGAAGATTGCCGATATAATGCATCTGAAAACACACGATAGTTTCATTGCCTACTTTATACAGGATCGCATCAAGGCAAAGAAATTTGTGGTTTCGGGCATATACTCGACCAACTTCGGACAATACGACAAACTCTTTATCTTGGCAGACATTAAAGCGGTGCAACGCCTTAACGAATGGCAACCCCGCGAGGTAAGCGGCATGGAAATTACGATCAATGACTTTAATCAGCTTGACAGTGTTGGCGATCGTGTTTATACGAAAGTAGCCAACCGGTTTGATGAAAATGGAGCGCCTTACTATTCGCAGACAATAAAGGATATAAATCCGCAATTGTTTGCCTGGTTAGGGTTGTTTGATATGAACGTATGGGTGATTTTAGGCCTGATGATGGCGGTTTCAGGCTTCGTTATGATATCAGGACTGCTGATTCTGATCCTGGAACGCACAAACATGATCGGAATTCTGAAAGCGCTGGGCTCAACTAACTGGATGATTCGTAAGATTTTTCTCTATCATTCCTGTTTCCTCATCGGAAAAGGGATGTTGCTGGGTAATTTAATCGGGCTAAGCTTCTGCCTGATCCAAAAATATACCGGACTTATTCCTCTCGATGCAACCAATTATTATGTGTCATCGGTGCCTATTTTGCTTAACATTCCGTCGATAATATTGCTCAATGTTGGCGTTTTTCTGCTGTCGACATTTATTCTGGTTGCACCGTCTTATCTTATCACAAAAATTAATCCCGCATCAGCCATTCGATACGAATAACAGGGTTGCGCGGTGTATTCCTTGCATTAATCAATAATTGTCTTTAAATTTGTCTGTTCCTGATAAAAACATTTACAGGCATATTGTAATGAAGATATTGATATACACTTCGCAGATAACTTCCCGAATCCGTTATATCACGGATTATATCTTTCACGATTATCTTTTGCTGGATTGCGTCCTGACGGATTCAGCGGATGAATTCAGAAACAGTTCGGCCATAAAAATGTCGTACGGCACATCTCCGCTTGGTGATGAGTTGTTCGTGGCACAGCATCCTCTCTTGTTGGAGACTGGTTTATACGAACAGAATATTGACGTGTTTCAATACAATGAGTTGCCTGCATTCTTTGGAACGAAAACAGAATGCTCTCCATTTCCTTTTGATGTTTTTGCTGCTTCGTTTTATCTGATAACATGCTATGAAGAATATCTTCCGCATTCGACTGATAAATTCGGTCGCTATTCACCAAAAAATGCCCTTGCAGTAAAGGAAAACTTTCTCGACCAACCTCTGGTTAATCTTTGGGCAAAGGCTTTGCTGTCCGAACTGCAAAAACGTTATCCGTCTGTGGAATTTCCAAAACGTGAATTTGATTTCTTGCCGACGTACGATATAGACCAACCGTATGCTTATCTTCACCGGAGATTTGTGGTTAATTTGGGAGGTTTACTGAAAAGCTTGATTAAAAGCCATTTCAGAGAGGCTAAAAATCGATTTTTGATGATGATACGCTATCGCAAAGATCAGTACGATACCTACGGATTTCAGTTTGCTCTCCAGCAACAATTCGGCTTTAAGACTTGCTATTTTGTGCTATGTGCGTTGAGAAAAGGTAAATATGAACGCTCGTTGGCCTGTGATAGTCGTCATGTCAAAAAACTGATGCAGAAGCTTGGGCAACATGGTAAAGTTGGGATTCATCCATCTTTTGCGTCTGATTCTGATGCGCTAAAAATAAGGAAAGAAATTTCTAAATTTTCGGGGCT
>JAUZOF010000754.1 GCA_030706585.1 Bacteroidota bacterium | reverse complement strand
TTATTGCCCATGGCAAGTAGTTGCATTCGTGCAGCATCAACAAAGCATAAGCCCGTTGCTCAGTGCTTGCTTTGGGATCGTCGGCTGCCAGATGGAAATAGCGAGCCGCCAGTTTACAATTATAATAGTTATTGTCCTTCAAAGGATTTGAGATCACCCTGACCGGAGGGAGCTTAAAAGCAAGAAACTGATTAAAATAGCCCAAACTATCAGTAGGCGAGTGATATTCTGGTTCGGCCCTGCTCCAACCATATTCCACCATCATCCACGAATTACCATAATAAGAACAATTGAAATAGGCATTTCCCAAAAGGATCGCATTCTCGGCAACTCCCGTTTTTTTATGTGTTTTATCCTGAAGATCGAGCAGGCGTTTTACAAATTTCGCTTTATCGAAATGGTAAGCAAAATTCCTTTTTTTACACAAAACCTTAGGGACAAAAGGATCTTCATTCAGACAATCTTTGTAAGCATAGCTTGTGCGCCAAAAGGCAGGATCAATTTTCCTGAAAATCGAATACGCCGTTTTAAGGTCGTTTTGCCTGAATGCCAATGTCCCCTGCAAATCGCGATAAAGGTTTACACTTCCCAAGGGTTGCTCGGTAATATAATCTTCAAAATCGCTTTTATCGGCCTTCGACAAAAGACGAATCAGATTGTCCATATCTCCGATACCGGCACACTTATCAAAATATCTTATTTTTTGGTAGTTATCATCGGCGGTTATTGAAAAATCCTCCGCATAAGCTGCATCATACCGTCGCTTATACTGGTCTGCTTTCATAGTTAGCAATCCGGCTGTTGCAAAGTCAAAGCGCTTTTCATATTCGCCTGCCACACCGAGCAACAGAGAATAGAGCGTTTTATTGATCGTATTGTCGCTTTTTGCCAACCGGTGAAGCTTGTGGCAATAAATCACAAACTGATCCTTGAACACGTTGTCAGTTATGTCAGTGGTTTTGGCCATGACCCAAGCCGTTTCAATATTCTTCTGTATTTCTATAGAACTATTTTCGGATAATCCGATAGCGTTCAGATAATCGAGACCTTCTTTCGTATTGTCGTTTATCAGACTAAGATGCGCTAGGCCGAGCGTCAGGTATTGATGGAGTTCTCCCCTCGCCTGCTGTTGCTGTTGTTTTACGAATTCCATGAAAGACCCAAGATATTCCAGATCGGTTTTCATGTTTTTTGCTATTGCCTGCGAAAAATTCCACTGCGGCGATACCGCCGGAGAATATGCCGTAAAAGCGGGCGTACAAATCCAATCCTCCAGCTTATTGATTTCGCGGACAAGCAAAAACGTCATATAGGAAGACTTCGGATCTAGGGACTGGATCGTTTTCAGACTACTAAGCACAGGTCCCGGATTATTAATTACCCTCATCACCCACATCACCGCTTTTTCGTGAGCAGTTTTGGCCAGTTTCAATCCAGCCGCAAACGTTGCTTCATCGCTATTGAACAGCTGATGTGCACGCAATTTTTTACTGTCGCAATTATCAAATACTAAGCTATAGTAGTAGTTTGCTTTTGCCTTTTTCTTTGTAGCATTAAGCGATTGTGCATAAAACAAAGTGCTCCAGACATTCATCAGCTCATTGCCATTGAACTTTTTGAAATAACGTTCGTAAGTGTCCATGACGTCTGCCGGCCGTTGAAGCTGGTAAGACAAGCGACACAACTGATAAGCATATCGTTTTTTGAGAAATTCGTCCTTTACAGTGCTCAATCGTTTTTTTGCAATCATGAGCAATGCAAGTTTCTTTTGTTTCACAGCGTCCATTTCGTTGGCATCGCTGTTCCATGACTCAAACCCTTCTGACCAGGCAGTCTCGGTAGCTTCTGCCTGTTTCGAAAAAAGCAGTTATTCCAGCAATTGTTTGGAAGATGGACGGAGAAGAAACTGAATAAAGCTATTGTCTTCAAAGACTGCTTGCAGCCTATTATGAGAGTAAGCAAAAAGCAGAGAATCG
>JAUZOF010000753.1 GCA_030706585.1 Bacteroidota bacterium | reverse complement strand
GAATTGACAATCAGCTGCATCTATAGATGTATAATTCGATTTTTGTAGATCTTTCGGAACCGGATGTTCTCGCAGAAATTGGTAAAACTATGTACGATGAAAAGAATACGAATGGCTATGTGTGCTGCGGTATGTGGTGTTTTATCCATTGTATCCTGTACTACAGATGGTCAACTCTTCGAAGACTATGGCTGTATGCAACAAAAAATTGTACCGGTCTCTGCCCATAGTATCGACAAATCCAATGTTGCAGTTGTTAATCAGCTTTTTGTAAATAACAAGATATCTTCAGATAACTTCCGCTATATCAGTTACGAACGATCAATTTTTCAAGCATCGTATTCCCCATATACTCAATATGACCAACAGGCGGTCCGGTTGCTACAGTATACTAATTCATTACCGGTTTTTAATGGTGATCTTATTTTTGTTTTTTGGAACGGGGCATTGCATTACGAAACTGGAAATGTCATCAAAGGAACAACGCTCAATACAAGTCCGCATCTGAATTTAGCACAGATCAGAGCTTTGTTCCTTGCGGATATCAAAAAAAATACTGCTAATTCTGCTATGTACGCAGACAGCTGCTTTCAGGGCCAATTTGGCTATTATAATGTCAATGCAGGTGTCAATAACGCGTCCGAAAAATTAGTAAAGGCGTGGCATGTGACCCCTAAGAATTCGTCGTATCCCGAAGCTTATTACAATGATGAGCAAGGTGAGCTGCTTTACTATTTCGATGGATTGTATTCATTATAACTTGTGCTTGCGCTGCCAAACTCTCTGTCTCGTTCTGAAAATACTTGCAAATCTTTTTGTTTGTACTAATCCAGAGTCCCCTTAAGGGGATATAGGGGTGGAAGTTGATAATTAGCTCGGTCTGGTTCAGAAGTTTTTCGTGAATACCCTATGGGCATTAATAGGAAATTGTTTTTCGTCTTTCTATTGATATGTATGTCCTACGCACATAGTTTCCATCCAGTTTTCACATCACTTAGCCCGTAAGGGCTTTCATATCCATCGGAGATCAGATAATTTAGCAGATGTTATACCTCGTAGAGGTTTCATTGGATGCTTGGTTCTCCTCTTTATTTTCGGAGCTGGACGTAATCTACAAGATGATCAGCGTTTTTATGCAGAATGAGGCTGGCGCGGTAGCGGGTAGGGAGAATATGTTGCCGGAGATTTACCAGATTGATATCCCTCCATGCCGTGCGGGCAATGTTTATAGATTCGTCTACAGGCAACTTTGAATAGTTAACGAAGAAAGAGTCGGGGTCTGTAAATGCCGTTTCGCGCAGTTTCAAAAACCGGGATAAGAACCATTCTTCCAATAGGGCTTCATCTGCATCCACATAGATAGAAAAATCCACAAAGTCGGATACAAACGCATGCGATTGATCCGGGTGCGGGGCATCGAGAGTGCTTTGTAGTACATTTAGCCCTTCCAGAATCAAGATGTCAGGGCGGTCTACCTCCTGAAATTCGTCGGGCACCACGTCGTATATCTTATGTGAGTACCTGGGCGCTTGTAAATGTGATTTGCCCGATTTGACATCCATTACAAACTGTAGCAACCTGTGCGTGTCATATGATTGAGGAAAGCCTTTCTTCATCATCAAACCCTTTTCTTCCAACACAGCATTGGGATATAAAAAGCCGTCAGTGGTTACCAACACTACCTTCAGATTTTCCTTCCAATGGCTCAGTAAAGCCTGCAATACGCGCGAACTCGTTGTTTTGCCTACCGAAACGCTGCCTCCAACGCTGATAATAAAAGGAATGTGCTGCTCTTGCTGATTCAGAAACTGCATCAATGCCGATTGCCTGTTGAGGCGGGCATTGAGATAATAATTGAGAAGACGGGCAAGCGGCATATAAATATCCCGCACCTCGTCAATAGACAATTCATCGTTAATGCCCCGTAGTTTTTGTACCTCTTCTGCCGTGAGAGACATTGGCTGCATATTACGAAGCGAAGCCCAT
>JAUZOF010000752.1 GCA_030706585.1 Bacteroidota bacterium | reverse complement strand
GAGCTATACCTATATGCGCCTAAAGCCGGATGCCGACATTAAAAATGTGGAAGCGAAGTATGCACAAGTCATAAAACCGGCAATCAAGCATATAACCGATGCCGGAGAAGTGGTGAAACTGATTTTTCAGCCGGTGAGCGATATCCACCTGAACTCGCACCTCGAAGGAGAAATCATGACAAACGGAAGTACATTCAGGGTAATAGCCTGCCTCGTGATAGGGTTGCTCATCATGATTATCTCGTGGCTTAATTTTATGAACCTGTCCATCTCCGATTATATAAAACAGGCCTCTAAAGACAATATCCGGCGCGTAATAGGGGCCGGAAAGAGGGATGTAATGTATCTGCATGCCATAGAGATACTGCTCCTTCACGCCGTTGCCGGAGCAATCAGTTTGGCTATTGTTGTCTCGTTGTTTAAGAACGGATTGCATGTTGCCGGATTTGACATTTCTCAGGTAAGCTTTCTGTATTTAGGGGGAATAACCGCCATATTAGTATTGGTTGGCGCTTTTGTTTCAGCTCTTTATCCATTTTTCCAGATTTATAAACCGCAACCATCCATTAGCCTCAAGCAAAAAACAATATTAGGGCGAAGAAGCCTGTTTTCGAGAGAAATACTGGTGGTATTCCAGTTGGCGACATCCATATTTTTGATTATCGCTACCGGTTTTATTTTTAAACAAGTGCAGTTCATGCAAAACCAGTCGCTTGGTATAAATCTGGATCAGACATTGGTTTCATTTTCGCCGATGACCATGATTAAAAAACCTGCCCGTGCGGAAAAGCTGGCTTCTTTCAGAAATGAGCTGAGGCGGATTCCGGAGGTTAAAGCCTTTACTACGGCTGAAACGGTTCCCGGAAAAGCTTTTGAAAGAAAAAGCAACGAAGTCAGCCTGATTGGTAAGGAGAGTACGAAAGCCAACTTCTCGTTAACCAGCGTCGACCAGAATTTCGTTGACTTTTTCTCGATAAAAATGCTCGCAGGAACAAACTTTCCGTTTGCTTCCGGTTACGATGCCAACGAAGTAATTATCAACAAACAGGCTTGTGTGAAGTTGGGCTTTCAAAACCCGCAATTGGCGGTTAATTCATTAGTTACCATACAAAAAAATACTTACCGAATCGTTGGGGTAGTGGACAACTATTACCATCTTTCGTTGAAGGATGCTATTGAGCCGATAGTGTTTTTCAAAAGTCTGAGATGGAACAGGGAAGTGGGGTATTATTGCATTAAAATATCTCCTGAAAATATGAAAACCACCATGCAGAAAATTAAGAACTGCTGGAATCAGATCTATCCGCAAGAACCCTGTTTGCTCTCTTTCTTGGACGATAATTTTAATGCCCAGTATGAAGAGGACATTAAGTTTCAACACCTGTATGCCTTCTTTTCGATACTGGCCATTTTTATCGCTTGCATGGGGCTCTTTGCCATGGCTCGGCTAACGGCCGAAAACAGGACCAAGGAGATCGGCATCAGAAAAGTGAACGGTGCAAGGGTGAACGAAGTAATGATCTTGCTAAACAAAGATTTGGTGAAATGGGTACTCATCGCATTTGTCATTGCAAGCCCTGTGGCATGGTTTCTGACTGACCATTGGCTACAGAATTTTGCTTACAGAACCGAACTTAGCTGGTGGGTATTTGTGTTGTCCGGCCTATTGACCTTTTTCATTGCTTTACTTACCGTGGGATGGCAAACTTACCGCATTGCAGTTCGCAATCCCATTGAATCACTCCGCTATGAGTGAGAATATTACTCGTAACTCATAACTTAATTAACCGCAGAGGTCGCAGAGTTTGTGGCAGAGAACCGCAGAGGATGATTGCTCGTCTACTCGTAACTAATAACTAATAACTTGTAACTCGTAACTAAAAACAACAACTATGATCCGAATCAATCAGCTATCGCGTGTATTCCGCACAGAAGAAGTGGAAACCACAGCATTAGACAACGTAAGCCTGCACGTTAAAAAGGGCGAGTT
>JAUZOF010000751.1 GCA_030706585.1 Bacteroidota bacterium | reverse complement strand
AAAGAATGAAAAGAATATTCTTCCTCTGAACAAGAATCTGAAGAGAATTGCCGTCATTGGCCCCAATGCCGATAATTTTGAAGCACTGTTGGGACATTACAACGGTATTCCCAAACATCCTGTTACAGTTCTTGAGGGAATCAAAACAAAAATGGAACCTGCAACCGAAGTGCTTTATTCGGAAGGAAGTGATCTGGCAGAAGGAATTCATAACCTTGTACCTATTCCGGGCCGTTATTTCCAAACTGAATCCGGACAACAGGGAGTAGTCGGAGACTATTTTAACAACTCTAAATTGGAGGGAAAACCAGTTTTCACGAGAATTGATGACCAGATTAATTTCTATTGGGAATCCGGATCCCCTTCTCCCAAATTGCCGGATGATAATTTCTCGATAAGATGGACCGGCTACCTTGTACCTCCTGAAACAGGAACATATTCTATAGGTTGCTGGGGAATGCCAACTTTGAATGTTTTTCTTGAAGGAGAAAAAATCCTCAGTTACAATAGCGTACATTCTGGTTTCCATTTAGAGAAGTCTTTTGATCTTCAGGCAGGGAAGCGTTACAAAATAGTTTATGAGTACAAGAACTGGGCAGCCGATGCTGATGCAAAACTCCTGTGGTCGCTCCCTTCCAAAGACAAATTGCAAAAAGCAGTAGATCTTGCCAATAGTTCTGATGCTGTGGTTTTGGTACTTGGATTGTCACAAAGACTGGAAGGGGAAGAAATGAGAATTAAAGTAGATGGATTTGCCGGTGGCGACCGTACCAGTCTGAATCTGCCCAAAGTGCAGCAGGAACTGATGGAGTCAATAAAAAAGACAGGAAAACCGGTGATCATGGTATTGATGAACGGAAGCGCCTTGTCAATTAACTGGGCCGCTGAGAATATTGATGCCATTTTGTGTGCCGGGTATGCCGGTCAGGAAGGTGGCGATGCAGTAGCGGATGTAATTTTCGGAGATTACAATCCTGCAGGCAGATTGCCGGTTACCTGGTATAAATCTTTGGATCAGCTTCCTCCTTTTGAAAATTACGATATGCAGGGAAGAACCTACCGTTATTTTAAAGGCGAGCCCCTTTATCCTTTTGGATTTGGTTTAAGTTATACCACGTTTAATTATTCAGATCTTAACATACCTCAGAAATCAGAAACCGTTAAACCCATTTCCGTTTCAGTGAAGGTTACCAATTCAGGAAAGAAGGCAGGTGACGAAGTTGTTGAGCTTTATCTGACAAAAGAGAAAGCCTCTGCACTTCTACCTATTCGTCAGCTTGTGGGTTTTGAACGTGTCAGCCTTCTGCCCGGTGAAAGTAAATTGGTTAGTTTTACTGTGGATCCAAGAAAATTATCTTATGTGAACGATAAAGCTCAAAGAATTGTTGAAGCGGGTAATTATTCTGTTTCGGTGGGAGGTACACAGCCTGGATTTTCCGGCAGGACTGATGTTGCAACTACCGGAGTGGTAAGCGGAAAATTTAAACTAACCGGGGAAACAATAAAACTCGAGTTATAAGCTTAAGGCAGTTATTTACCGCCAGGTGGTTATGGTAAGGTAGCAAAACGTTACAATGGTTACCCGACAGCCTTTTTGTTTTGCGCTTATTTCGTAAAATGGAAACGAGATTTATGCTTTCGGAAGCCGCATTTCTGCAATACCTTGACCGCCTGGGGTTGAAATTCCTGCTGATTCAATTCTTTTCCCCTGAACCGATCAATAAATTGAGGGGAAGGAACTAACTGTCCGATGATTTATTTTACCTGACCTCTTCACTTCCATCCTCGTATCTTGCAAATCTTCCTCTTTCACGGGGGTGAACGTTTTCGTAATTGTTCCAGGGCCATCCTCCGAACTGTGTGTAGCGATAATCAAGAAACGCCTGATGGATTTCTTCGGAAGTATTCATGACAAAAGGACCGTGTTGTACAACGGGTTCACCAATTGGTTTTCCCTGCAGGAGTAAAAAATGAGCTTCGTTATTTCCGTTT
>JAUZOF010000750.1 GCA_030706585.1 Bacteroidota bacterium | reverse complement strand
TGTGTTTTGCATGAACCGGTTAAAGAAATATTAGGGAATATCCATCATGTTGCCCATCATGTCATCCCTTCTATGTTGTAATCCTATTTTTTTAGAGTATTATTTTTTAATATTTTTTCAAGTTATTAATTCAAAGCATGTTATCTTTATCCTGTAAGGAGGAAGAGGACACAGGCAATACTGGGGAGTAACCTGCGAGCAATACTCCTTACGGATACACTGCAAAATGGAAGGCTGGTTTTCTGGTCTTCCTTTTTCCTTTTTGCAGGCATCATTTATGGCTAAGAAAACCCAACGTTAGTATTCAAAGCCAAAATCGATGAATAACCTATAAAAACAACCTTCTATCAGTAGACAAATAAATGCTACATTATCCTTTTCAGTTTTCATAAGTAAAGTGCCGCATCCTTCGGGAAAGCAGATGAACTGCAAGGGATGTAAGCGGTCACTTTGATATGTAGATTGTTTTTATGGATTCATTTGACAACACATGAAACATATTTATTTTTATTTTTAAGTACATAATACATTCTGTTCAATAATTTTCTGGCAATCTTAATGATCGCTTTGTTTGGTTCCATTCGCCTGACATAGTCATGATAGCACATGGTCAGAGCAGGATCGAATCTTACGGCAATCCAGGAACTTTCGATTAATGGTTTTCTGAGGTAATCTTGTCCCCGAAAAGTCATCTCTCCGGTGATTTCTTTACTGCCGCTTGAGTGCCTGTTTGGAACCAGCCCTATGAATCCGGCAAAATGATCCGGATCTATAAACCGTTCTATCCTTTCTATCTCAGTCAGGAAAGTGATGGCGGTGATAAATCGAATTCCCGGTATGGTTTGGAGCAGTTCCATATTGTTTGCGTATTTTTCACTGCGTGACAATGACCTGATCTTACGGGTGATTTCCATTAGGAGCTTTCTTTGTTGTTCGGCTTCTTGTGTCAATATTTTTAACGCTTGAATTCCGGATTCATGTTGCAAAGAAACTTCACCGAGCCATTTCATAAAACGTTTGGACCAATGGCTACCCGATCGCTCAAATTCTTGCGGGTAAACGACCCCATAAAAATATAAAAACGATTTTATGCGTGCTTTATATCTGGTCATATCTTTTACCAATGTTGATCTAAGACGAACCAATGTCCTGTCTTCCATGGTTGCAGTATCTAGAATGTAGATGGCCTTTAAGTCACCCGAACGTAATGACCGGGCAAGTTTACGGCTGTCCGTTGGATCGTCTTTGAGTAAATGTTCCTTCTGTGTGGTTGGAACATCTGCAGCGTTAATGACTATATTATGTATCCCCATTTCTTTTAATTTGTAATGAGTCCAAAAGCCACTGAAGCCGGCTTCATAGACGGAATGATAAGTCCCGCCAGGGAAGTTGCGATTCAATAGTTGTGCAATGTCTCTGCATTAGGCGGTTGCGTAAATGTTTTGTGCGACAGCTTTTCTGCTAAAATGGATACTGTCCAGCTTTTCAAATGTACGTCAATTCCTACAAATAGATTTTGACCTTCAAAATTTAATTCAGTCCTTTGTGTTGGCATAAGTCTTTGGGTTTTATGATTAATGTCGAAATCAAAAATAATACTCTTAGGCTTATGCTACTTTTGGTAGCTGGTCCTTTTTAAATTACAAACATAGGGACTTCGGAATTGAAAAATGAAAGATCAATGCAATGGCCATAATCATGTCCTACCTTCGGGGTTGCCAAAAATTATAATTCCACCTGCTATAATAATGACACCCCTACGGGGTTGCCAAATAATGCCGAAGGCATGGCATTATTGTAGGTGGAGCTTTTTCACCTCTGATAAAATATGTGCTTATATTAATCGAAAAGTTTCGAGTAGGTAAGAGCATTTCAGCCCAAGCCTCTCCCGGAACCGGACGTGAATGTCTCCATTCATCCGGCTCTTCTTATTCA
The DNA here is from genome assembly GCA_030706585.1 of Bacteroidota bacterium. Taxonomy (GTDB): domain Bacteria; phylum Bacteroidota; class Bacteroidia; order Bacteroidales; family UBA7332; genus CAXXIC01. Next base: position 59 of record JAUZOF010000750.1, on the reverse strand, counting down.
GTCTTTCTGTAAACGAATGTGTTGGCACTAACTGACAGACGGTACAAGGCCCCATTTCC
>JAUZOF010000075.1 GCA_030706585.1 Bacteroidota bacterium | reverse complement strand
CTTAAATCGCTCTGCTCCAGTTGCGAACGGGTATTGTTACAGCTGACACGGATTTTATCCACATCAATCTTTTTGGCCATCCCGTTTTTGTATTTCAATTCCGTAGAGGCCAGTAATTTCTCGGAAGCAGCCAGGGTAGCACGCAGGACTCCGCTTCTTTTTGCAATAACCAATGTCTGATAATATGTCGAGCTTACGTTATAAGTCGTCTGTTCGGTAGTCTTCTGCCGGCTTTGATTGGAGTACTGCTCATTCACCTTCGCCGCTTTGAGCGCCACGACCACCGTCGGGTCAAAAATCTTTTGTGTCAACTGGACTCCGGCTGACAGGTTGTGCTTTGTGCCCATCTGAATGGCAACCTTTTCATTGGTCTTTCCTGTAAAGTCAGGAAGCAACGTAGTCTGAAGCTTAAGGTTGTCTACATATGATGCCGAACCATCGATCTGCGGCAACATCGTCCCAATCTGCTCTCCTACTTTTTTCTGCGCAACAGCTGTTTCATAGCCTGCGATTTTCTGATTTCCATTGTTATTGCGCGCATAATCAATGCACTCCTTCAACGAAAAACTTTGCCCGAATGCCAGCCAGGGGCTAGCACTCAGGCACAATAACCAAACCATCTTTCTTTTCCTCATATACCCACGTAATAAAATCTTACTTTGTTAGATTACAAAAAACGAATACCTATTGAATGATGCAAAAGTAAACTCATTGAATGATCTGAGACTTACATTTTCTACTTACAAGCCATATTTACCGATAAACGAACCGATTTTCAGGATAACAACTATTTCACAATACTATTGAGAAACCGTTCGATGAAGCCAATATATACCTCCCGGGGTTCACGATAAGTCTTCACAATTGAAGGGGGAGGAGGCATTTTCATTTTCATAAAGGAAGAGATTGTGCCGTTTTTCAGACACATCCAGTTGAAGATAATTTCCAACACGTCGTCCTCATTCTTCCCGGTCAACTGCATAAACAGCTCTTTGATCTCAAAAAAACGAGCCAGCATCTCCTGATCGTGCATTGGCCGTTCGAGGCTAAACATCAGTTGGTATAGTTCCTGATTTTGAAAGGCAAAATCCCAGTGATTCAGGGACAATTTCATTATCAATGCCTTGGGGTCTGTTTCTGCCTGACGTTCCTCTGTAAACTTATGATGCAATTCCCTGAAACCACTCTTGATGATTTCATGTAATAAATCTTCTTTATTTTCAAAATGCTCATACACAATCGGCGGTGTATATTCTATCTCTGTCGCAATTTTGCGGATAGTCACCGCAGCCCAGCCTTCTGAGGCCGCAATCTTCCGGGCTGCATCCAGTATCTTTTGCCGGTTAGCCTCTTTATCGCGTTGTTTGCGTTCTACATGCCCCATGTTTTACCCTTGTTATTATTTCTAACATTGTTAGGCAAAGGTAGAGGTTAATTCAATATCCATGGGTAAATCATTAAGAATTAACACATTTTCGTTATGCGTCACAACATTCCAAAGTCTAGAATCCTGATCAGTGTCTAAACAAAAAAGGCGAATTGAATTAAACCTGTTTGCGAAAAACTGACCCGAAAAGTTAATGATGTGACTTGCGATAAACAGACAGAATAAATTATCTGTTTGAATTGAATATCAGGGTATAGAGTTTTGAGGAGATACTCTTGGTAAAACGTTCAATTCATTGTAAATATGAGACTTTATAGCATTATCTTACTTATATTACTGGTTTCAGTCCCTGATTGTTTTGCCTCGACTATCTCTGCCACAAAACAATCTGTAGCATTAAGCGCTAACCAGCTCACAACAATTGACTTTACCTATTCTCCAGCTACACCTTGTGCTGGTACCAGCGTTACCTTTACACCTTCGATTAATGGAAACGGATATACATTTAACTGGGATTTCGGAGATACTTCGACCTCATCTTTAGCAAGTCCGACTCATATTTTTGACTCTTTTGGAACCGGAACAAAAACATTTAGCGTAAAACTAACTGTTTCAGATAAAGATACCACTCTCTCTGTCACAAAAGATATCATCGTAACTCAATCCCCTGATCCAACGTTGAACGGTACAGGTTCTGGTGAGTTTTTTAATGGAACTCCCGCTTTCAAAGTTTGCAGTAACACGATTTCAACGTTCTTTTTCACAAATGCCTCAACTACAAAAGCCACCAACACCCGATATACAATCAACTGGGGGGATGGTTCTGCTGATTTTATCCAGACAGACTGGACATCAACCACACATACTTACCAGATTGGATTATGGTATCTGAAATATACCGTAGAGGGTTCTAACAGTTGCCCTGTCACAAAGACATACATCGTATTTGTCGGTTCAAACCCGGCTGTATCGTTGGGAAACCCCGGTAATACAGATATTTGCAGCAATAATGTAGTGGAATTCCCCATTACCGGTACGCAAAACAATCCTCCCGGAACGACCTATACCGTTACCTTCAATGATGGCTCAACCGAACAGGTCTTTAATCACCCGCCACCAGCCTCTGTAAAACATACCTTTGTAAAATCCTCCTGTGGGACGACAAGTTCAAACGGAACGATCGCTTTCCCAAATTCATTTTCAGCTAATATTGTGGCCAGCAATCCTTGCGGCACTTCTGCTGTCGGAGTGGTTCCCATTTATGTATCCACTACCCCAATTGCCGATTTTATACTACCGAAAACCTCCACCTGTACAAATATCCCGATTTGTATCTTAGACACAACCCAGGGAGGAACTATCGCTACAGCTACAAAATGCCTGAGCCCGAATATTGTCTGGACCATAACACCATCGACCGGAGTTACTTTGGCATCCGGAACATTTGGCAATGATATGGGATTGTCAGATCCCTCCTTATGGACATCAGGATCTGAACAAATATGTCCTCAGTTTTCCATTCCGGGCACCTATACCATAGCGTTGAAAACCGGAAATCGTTGTGGAGTCATCAACCAGAAAGAAAAAACCATTTGTGTGGAAGCGCCCCTGGTTCCGCAATTTACCGTCAACAACGAAAGCGGATGTGCACCACTGGATGTGACAATTACCAATACCACCGATGTCTCTAAAAGCTGTGTACCCCCAACCTATTCATGGGCAATCAGCTACACTGCCGCAAACTGTGGAACATCGTCGGCATTTAACTACACGAGCGGAACATCCACATCTGCATCCCCTTCAATTCGTTTTACCAATCCGGGGAAATATACACTGACACTAACCACTACCAGCACCTGTGGTACCCTGTCATTCAGCAAAATCATAACGGTCAAAAAACCGCCTACCGTTTCAATTAACACCATTCCTACAGCATGTGGTACTGCTTCAATCACTCCAACCGCAGTGATCAACAGTTGTACACCCGAAACAGGGACACTGACATACGCATGGAGTTTCCCTGGCGGTACCCCGGCGACCTCTTCAAGCCAAAATCCGGGAACGGTTACTTACAGTGCTCCGGGAACTTATAAAGTTTTTTTGACCGTAAAAAACGAATGTAATGTAGCCGTTTCTGATTCCACGAGTTTACAGGTAAAGGAGGTTCCAACCGTTACCAACACTTCATTGGCACAAACGATCTGTTCCGGATTTCCAACAGTCGCTATTCCATTAACTGCAAGCCTCTCCGGAACAACATTTACCTGGACAGCAACGGGAACAGCCGGTACCAGCGGATACACGGCAGGCTCTGGAAATACAATCCCTGCACAAACTCTTTATACGACCGGTACTACCCCCGGTACGGTAACATTTACAATTACCCCATCAAACGGATGTACCGGGCCGGTGACCAACTATGTCGTAACCGTAAATCCGGCTCCGAGAGTCAAAGACCAGCCTCAATCCAGCTATGTCTGTCTGGGTGGAAAGGCAACCGACTTATCCGTTACCTATGAAAACGGGACAGGTACACCATCCTACCAATGGTATAGCAATATCCTCAACGATAACCAAACCGGTATAATCATACCCGGTGCGACCTTCTCTGCATATACCCCATCGGTAGATAAAGCAGGTACAACCTATTATTATTGCAAAATATCACTTCCTTCCAGCGAATGCTCTGATTTGGTTTCCAATACGGCATTCGTAACCGTTGATTCCATTCCCGTCATTAAGACACAACCCGTCACCAACCAACAGGTCTGCGTGGGTGGAGCCATAAAATCGCCACTAACGCTTTCTGTAAAAGGAGGTGCCGGTACAGTTATATACCAATGGTATCAGAATACCACGAACACAAACAACGGCGGCACACCAATCAGCGGTGCAACTCTATCAACCTTTACCCCTCCTGCATTTACCTCAACGGGGAAATATTACTATTACGTCGAAGTTTCCTATTCCGGAAACAATTGCGGAAAAGTCACCAGCAATACCGCTGAAATCGAAGTGGTCGCTGACCCTGAAGTAACCAAACAACCTTTAGCCTCCCAGGAGCTATGCCAGAATACCAGTTCAGAGGCTCTGTCTGTCTCTGTTAGCGGAGGATTGGGTGCGTTTGCCTATCAATGGTTTAGAAATAGCGCCAATAATACCACCTCTGGAACAAGCATCACCGGAGCCAATGATTCTGTTTACATTCCCTCAACCTCAACCATAGGCACCACCTATTATTATTGTATCATAACCCAACCCAACGGTCCCGGTTGTAATGCAGTCACTTCAACCTCGATGGTAAAAGTAAATGCAGCTCCCACCATTACGAAACAACCCGAATCCAGCACTGTCTGTCTGGGAAATGCAGCCACAACGCTATCGGTAACTTATACCAACGGGGTAGGCACACCTTCTTATCAATGGTATAGTAATTCGACAAACAGCAATTTAACCGGAACTCCCATTAGCGGAGCAACCGGCGCAACTAATACTCCCCGGACAGATTCCGTGAGTACGATTTACTACTACTGCATAATTAAACTCAGCTCCGGTGGATGTGATATCATGGTTTCCAATACCGCATCGGTAACGGTCAACGCATATCCCGTGATTACCGATACCACCATCGAAGTGGCTAGTGAAGTGCCGTTCAATTATACTCCCGTAAATAGTGGCGCTAATATCGTTCCAGTAGGAACAACCTACACCTGGAGCGCCCCGGTTATTGCTCCGGCAGGTACTTTAACCGGCGGAAGCGCCCAAAGCATTCCCCAATCCGCCATTTCCCAAACATTAAAAAACACAACCACGTCACCAGCCACTGCTACTTATACCGTCACTCCTTCTGCAAACGGTTGCACAGGACAGCCGTTTAAGTTGACGGTAAATGTTACTCCGCTGATTAATCCCAAAGCAGTGGTGACTAACAGTACCTGTTACGGGGTAAACAACGGATCCATCCAAACCTCTATCGAGGGAGGAATGCCATTTACGACAGGTGATCCTTATCACATCACATGGAGTGGTCCGAACGGCTTCACCTCTACTACCGCCACCATTACCAATCTGGCGCCGGGTGTATATACCCTGAAAATCGAAGACGCGAGCAGCCGTCCGTTTACAACTACCTATACGGTTACCCAACCGGCTGAAATGGCTATCCAAACCGATTCGCAAAAAGATGTTTCCTGTAACGGGGCTAATAACGGCTCGATATCTATTACGGTAAGCGGAGGTACACCTCCTTATATTTACAACTGGACGAAAGACGGAGCCAACTTTTCAACTTCGGAAGATATCAGCGGGCTGGCTCGGGGAACTTATGTTGTTTCAATCACCGATAAGAATAATTGCAGTCCGAAAACGGCTTCCTATTCCATCATCGAACCCACCGGACTATCCGTTGTTTTGATTAGTCAGACCGAACTCAAATGTAACGGTGATTCAACCGGGGTAATCCTGATTCAGGCATCGGGGGGAACTCCGATAGAAAAAACGCCCGGTGTGTTTGATTATAACTATGCCTGGACGGGCCCGAACGGATTTACCAGTACCAAAGCCAATCAGACCGGTCTGTTTGCCGGAAATTACCACGTGACCGTAACCGATAAGAACGGTTGTACACAGAACCTTTCTGTTTCGATCAATCAGCCTCCGGCGATAGATATCAAAGTAACAACTACCCCTATAACCTGTTACGGGGACAATAACGCATCCATCAAACTAGACGTAACCGGTGGTATTCCTCCTTACAGCGCACAATGGAGCGATTTCAGCCAGGGGTTATATGAGGATAATCTCTCTGCCGGAAATTACATCATCACTGTGACCGATGCCAACAATTGTCACAAGACCATTCAGGTAAATATCCCCGAAGCAACACTCTTCAAAGTCTCTCCGGTGGTGAAGAATGTTTCGTGCCACGGTGCACACAACGGCAGCATCAGCCTGAACTTTGTCGGAGGAAAAGCGCCCGTCAAACTGGTGTGGGAAGATAATCCAACAGCCGGAACGACCCGCAACAATCTGGGCCCGGGGGCTTATACCGTAACCATCACCGATGCCCAGCCTTGCAACATTTACCGGACATTTGTCATTCAGGAACCGGATGAACTGGTACTTACTGCCAGCATTACCGATGCGCTCGATTGTAACAACATCAGCAGCGGTGCCATTGACCTGACTGTTAATGGTGGCACACCGCCATTCTCTTATAGCTGGTCAAACGGAAAAACAACCCAAGACCTGACAAATCTCATTGCCGGTACATACATCGTAACAGTCACCGATTCCAGCGGCTGTACCAAAACGGCACAATATACCGTCAAACGTCCGGCACCGCTCACCGTAAATGTAGTCGAAAAGAGAAACTACAACTGCTCAACCGGGGTATTGAGCCAAATCAATACCGCCCAGGTAACGGGAGGCGTTCCTCCTTATCTATTCACCTGGTCAGGAGGCACAATCAGCGGAGCAAATGGTGAAATCATGGAGACTACCCAAAACGGCATTGTCCTGCTCCATGTCAAAGATGCTATCGGTTGCACTACCGATTATTCATTCGATGTCACCATACCGTTTGCCGGAATCAGCTATCAGTTGCTGGATTGCAACGCGCATACCTTCCAGTTTGATGCCGTATCTCCTTTTGATCAAAGCGGTGGGGATAGCTATAGTTGGGATTTCGGAGACGGAGGCAGCTCTACGTCGAAAAGTCCATCGCACTCATTTGCCAAAGCCGGTAGCTATCGGGTGCGAGTTACGGTGAAAGATATTCTTTGCAATGCAGTTTATGAGCAAATTGTAGTAGCCGAAGAGTCGCCTACGCTTAAGCTCGACCGCGAGCCCGTATTCTGTCAGGGAGATACCATGACTGTGCACGTGAGCGGCGCCGATTCGTACAGGTGGGCAAACGGCTCAACAGCCGATAGCATGAAGATTTACGAAGTGGGAAGTTACAGTGTAATCGGCATTTCGAAAGCAGGATGTTCAGGCTCCCTCAACTTCACGGCCAAATATCTCGGTCTGTTCAACTATACCATCCAAACCGATAAGGATGAGATAACCCCTGAGAGTCCGACCATCCAGGTCTGGACAGAAGACATACCGGGGTCTCTCTATTTCTGGGATTTTGATGATAGTACACAGGTGCAGGGCAATCATCTGGAACACACCTTCAACATCACTCACGACGGCTTCTATACCATTAAGCTGAAAGTGATCAATCCGAACGGATGTACCGAATGGGCTACCAAACGTATCTGGTTGACGGGGCCGCAACTGCCCAACACCTTTACCCCCAACGGTGACGGAGATAATGATATCTTCATGAAAAACTGGCACATCCAGATTTTCAACCGTAACGGACTGCTATTATATGAAGGAACAGAAGGTTGGGACGGAACCTACAAAGGCAAACACGTATCCAACGACACCTATTTCTACGTATTGCAATATTTGACTAAATCCGGATTGAAATACAAAACCGGTTACGTGACGGTCGTACGATAAAACAGTAAGCCATGAAACGAATTCTATACATCATCCTGCTGAATATCGTGACGGTCGGGGCACTTGCCCAGTCGAATATCCGGTTAAACAACTACTGGGAGAATCTCTACAGCATCAACCCGGCGGCGATTGATAACCAGTACCGTGTGCTGGTGAGCCTGGGGGACCGCAAGCAGTGGATTGGTTTTCCCGGAGCACCCAATACGATTTACGCATCGGCGACCACCTATGTAGAGCAGTTTAACACCCAACTCGGGGTACGGTTGTTCCGGGACAATATCGGATATACTTCTACTACTCACGCTGCCCTCTCTTATGCTTACGCCGTGAAGCTCGATGATATCTGGACACTCAATATGGGACTTGCCGGCAACCTGCACAGCCTTTCTTATGATGTAGATAAAATAAATACCGGAAGCATCCCCGATACGAAGGTCTACCAGATTCTTCAAAACACAAATGATTACAGTGCAGAGGTGGGAGCCGAACTGGTCAGTACGCAATGGCGTTTCGGAGCATCGGGGCAGAATCTTTTCTCCATTTTCTCCAAAGAGAAGGCAAAGCAGTATCCTTACACCACTTTTTTGTATGGAAAATACCGTACCCGTAACGGTACATTGCTTGATACGGGCGCAGGTATCAGTGGTATCCAGACCGGCAATCTCTACCAGGTGGAGGTGAATGCGACGGGATTTCTTAAGAATTATGACCAGGAAGACCTGATGCACTTCGGAATCTTTTACCGTACCATGCGTGAAATGGGCGCTATCTTCGGAATCAATCTGGGCAGCTCGCTCTATCTCTCCTACAGTTGCGACTTCAACATCAGCGGCATCGCCCGCAGTTCTGCCGGTACGCACGAACTGATCCTTGTTCTGAAGCTGAATAAGATTATTAATTGCCGATGTAATCAATATTAGCCCCCACACCGGTCAGCGGCTCTAAGCCGCTTGCCGGTTTGAAAACAGACATACTCTTTTATCGAAGCTTTCTCTATGAGCGAAAACTTCGAATGGGAATTCCAGAGGCTCGCTCATAGAGAGCCTCTGGATAATTGTCTTACCGCAATATTATCTTCATTAAATCAGCGGTTGAATCCCGATAGCTATCGCGGACGCTGCACCCTCGGAAGTTCTACTTATTCATGAACTTTTGTTTATTTGCAGGAATAAACGGGTGTCGCGGTTTGTAACCGCGATTATTATCGGATATAATCAGCGCTTGGAAACCGCTGTTCCTGAAATTAAAAATGTAGAAATCACAGGAAGAAATGATGAGAACAGCACAAAATTACCCTCTGTGGTTCTCTGTGAAAACTCTCTATGCTCTCTGTGATAAAAGAAATCTTCTTACTACGCGTCAAGCGGCCTGAAGCCGCTGAACGCTAACGCCTCCACATCCCGATATATTTCCCCACATCAAATTTCCGCTTACACCCCTTATCATTCATAAAACGGATTTTACCAAATACGGGGCGTGTCGTCCAGGGGCGGTCATGCACTCCGCAAATCGCCCATTGGCAACCAACATAGCCGTTAGGATCGCGTCCGTCGATGGCGTATTTATCATTCAGGTAAATGGCAATTTGCAGTGCTTCCTGCGGTGAAGGCGTCCATTCCAGAATCTTCTTTGCCCAATACATCCGCATATATCCATGAATCTTTCCCGAACGGAGCAATTGCACCTGAGCCGCATTCCAGAGTGGGTCGTGCGTCTCTACATTTTCAAACTGAGACAGCTCGTAGAGATATTCCCGTTCATCGGCAGCGTGGTGCAGCAAGGTCTCTTTTGCCCACGCCGGAGCGCCTTCCCATTGATCATAACTAGTATTGTAATAGCAGAAGTTATCCGAAAGTTCCCGCCGCACAATGAGCTGTTCGAGAAAAGCAGCCCGGTCATTCACCGGGACATCGGCTTGCTCCACCTCCAGTGCCAACCGCTGCGCCGACAACTGTCCGAAATGGAGATACGGTGACAAATCGGACTGATGATCCAGCTCCGGCAGATTGCGCAGTTCGTCGTAACCTGTCAGCTTGCCGGATACAAAGTTCCGCATCGCTTCACGGGCAGCCGCTTCCCCCGATGGTAGAGATAAAGCGGACACGGTGCGATCCAACTGCATCTCGTCCAACAGCGCTTTTGTGGAAAATACTTTTGCAGCACCTCCTTCCCCTACCCGCTTCAATAGCTCTTCCTGCACCAAAAGCTCCGGCAAATCATGCAGGTAAAAAGGAAGCAGCCGGTTGATCTTCGGACGGAACGTGTAAGCCCCGTACTCCTGCTTCTGTGAAGCCACCCGGCAGGGAACGATATTGTGCGCATCCACCTCGTAGTGGGCAATACGAATCTCCCGGTTGACTTCCTCCTTCCACTGCCGCTTCACCCGCAATGGATCAAAGTCGGAGAATAATGCAGCACAATCATTTGCCTTCAGATACCGGACCACCTCAACGGAGGGCTCCCCACGAAGCAATTCAAAGCGAATCCCCAGCTCCGACAATCCCTGCGCCACCTGCTCCAGTCCCCTCAACATAAAATCAAACGAACGCAGGTTGGCTCCGGGGAACTTCTCATTCAGGCAAAACACTACACGAAGTTTATTTTCACTTTCTACGGCCAGTTGGGCCGCAGCGAGCAGGGCGTGATTGTCCCATACACGCTGGTCGTGGCTCATCCAGTAGATGATCTGTTTGCTGTCTGTAATGGGGAGGTGATTGAGTAGGGTGATGCGGTCTGACATATCAGATTGAGTTTTTTGCTTAAAACAAAAGTAACGCAATGAAGTTGATGAGAGGTACTGAAAAGTACAAGCCAGAGGCTTGTTTTTAAAGAAAGCGTAGGCGGAATCATACGTTAACGGCAGACTGCGGAAATTAAATGTTGTGGGATTGAGTGGCGGATAGGCTACAACCAAATGGGAATTATCTGATCGTTGAATATCAGCGGATTACTGTTTGGCTACTTCGTATTATTGCGAAAATAGAGAACATTATTCGAGCTACAATGGACATTATTGCGCCGATAATGTCCATTGTAGAACCTTTAATGGACATTATTCGAGCTTCAATGTCCATTATTGAAGCTTCAATGTCCATTATAACTCCGATAATGTCCATTGTAGAAGCTACAATGCGCATTGTAGCTCCAATAATGTATAATATAGAAGCTATATTGTACATTATTCCGACTGTAATGTCCATTGTAGCTCCGATAATGTTCAGTATTTGGCCGAAAATGGACAGTAATAAAGCGGTATTACCCTATACTGCCACTCCATTGTGCCTTGATGGGGGAGCATAGCACTACATAATCCTTATCAATCACAATGCAATTATTGCAAGCCATTAACGCCCGACAATAATGTGATTTGTTGCCGGAGTAAAATTGTTTGTTTCTTTTGTGTTTTATTGGTGTGATTTGGTAAAATATTTGGAAATGTGTGTACTTTTGTGGGGGAAGGGGGCTGAAGAGGCTGTATGCGGTTGGTTTTTTTTGCAAGAATTATGCCTCACTAAACTTTTGCTAAATGGGTCGTTGGAGAATAAACAGAGATGCCGAAAACTGTTCAGAGTAGGCAAAAACATAAAATACAAATAAAATGATCTCAAATGTTCAACATGAAGGAAGCTGGATTAGAGTCTATGACGAAAAAAGCAAAAAGATTTCTCAAATGTCAAGTACTAAAGTTTCGGTTGTGGGAATCGCCTCTGATTTTTTTGTAACAGAAGAAGGAAGTTGGATTAGAATCTATGACCAAAACTGCAAAAAGATTTCACAGATGTCTTCAACAGGGGTTAGAGTTGTTAGTGCAGTAGGACAATCTTTTACTACTAAAGAAGGAAGTTGGATGAGGGTATATGATAAGCACTGCAAAAAAATTAGTCAAAGATCAGCTTAGTGGATATCAAGCAAGCACCATTGTAAAAAGCTATTGAGAAAATATGGCATTTTTATATAACCATTCCATTAGTGAGAGTTGACATAATCCAAACTCTCACTAATGGTAAAAAGCATACCAAAAAGGGAATCAAGACTAAGAATAGACCAAAAATTCTTTAGGTTGAAAACTGAATTTGTTTTGAAATAGTTCCAATTGCTATCGGGATCGCTGCGCTCAAGGCATAATCTAGGCACTGAGATATGAGATTAGTGCGTCTTGGAAAAAGTGGCGATTGAGAAAGGAAAGTCCAAATATGATGAAAATAAAATAACACCTTAATAAGTGCGATATCTACAATACGAAATTTAATTCAGAACACATATCAAACAATCATATAATGAAAGATCAACTTAATGCTATTCAATCTATTATAGATAAGATACTTATACCTACACTAAAAAAGCAGGACGATAATATTTTTAATATTGGAACCAGTGGATATTATGAAAATCCGTTTACAGAGGTAATGGCATATATTCTTAGCAATCAGAATAAACACCCAGAGCACAAAAAGTTCGT
>JAUZOF010000749.1 GCA_030706585.1 Bacteroidota bacterium | reverse complement strand
TAAAAAAGAAGATTGTTATATGCCTGTAAACTATGAGGGTGGTTACCGCGGTCCTATCTCTATGCGCTCTTCTCTTGCTCAATCAAGAAATGTGACATCAGTGAAGACGCTTTATTTGGCTGGTATCGATGACACCATAGCAACTGCGCATAAAATGGGTGTTACGAGCCTCAACGACCGATCTCGTTATGGCCTTTCTCTCGTTCTTGGTGGAGGAGAAGTATCTTTGCTTGATATGACGAGTGCATATAGTGTTTTTGCAAATGATGGTGTAAGAAATCCCTCAACTGCTATTTTACGTGTAGAGGATAATAAAGGTAATGTTCTTGAAGAATTCAAAAATAATGACTCACAGGTTATCCCTAGTGAAATTGCACGTGAAATTACCAGTATCCTATCTGACAACGTAGCCAGAACTCCAACATTCGGGCCAAATTCCGCTCTTTATTTCCCAAATAATGATGTTGCCGTAAAAACTGGTACCACAAATGACTATCGTGATGTGTGGACAGTCGGCTACACACCCAACATTACGGTTGGTATGTGGGCGGGAAACAACGACAACTCTTCTATAACAAAAGGAAACTCGGCAGCTGCCACGGTTTCTCTTGTTTGGCATGCTTTTATGGAGGAGGCATTAAAAGCAACTCCTCCTGAAAAATTTATTGCGCCTGAAAAAGAAGATTTAACAGCTCTTCCTGCTCCCCTTCAAGGGATTTGGCAAGGTGGTGAAAAATATGTGATAGATCGCACTTCAGGGAAGCTTGCTACTCCATTAACCCCTATTGAAACAAGAGAGACAATTGTTGTACCTGATGTCCACACAATTCTTCATTGGGTTAATAAAGATGATCCACGAGGAGCGCCTCCCGTAAACCCACAAAATGACCCACAGTATAACCTTTGGGAAATTCCTGTCCGTGATTGGGTTGCTAAACAAAATATCAAAGAAGGCGATCGTGGGGTTATTCCAACCGATTATGATACGAACCACACAGTTGCTTCTATCCCCGTTGTGTCTATGACAGGCGTAGATTTTACTGCTGTCCATAAATCTACAGAAAATTTAACAGTCTCAGTTTCTGCGACAACATTGTACCCTGTTGACCACGTTGACCTTTTTGTAAACAACGAGCTTATTACAACAAAGAAGGTTGCCCCTTATACTTTTTCCTTTAACTTAAATGATGTAACATCCCTTTCAATAAATAATACTATTACCGCCGTTGTGTATGATTCAATTTTTGATAAAGGAACATCTACCCAACAACTTCTTATTGAGTAGTGTAATGTGCATCAACTCAGAATTACCAAAACCGGATATTCACAATAGTGAATATCCGGTTTTGGTAATTCTGAGTTTATTGAATATTTGAAATCGTTGTTAATCCTGGAATCTTTTGTATTTCAGTAAGTATAGTTTGTTTTTTAAAAAGTGCTTCTGTTTTTACAATAGGCTGTGCTTTTAAAAATAACGTATTTTTTGAGAATGACAGCTGATTAATTTTAATAGGAATATTATTACGTTCCATTATTTCAACGATAAGCTGTTTTTTTATTTTCTCGGAATTACTAATATTCTTGAAACGAGAAAGTAATTGTCCTATTTGAAGCATTTTATTTAGTAAGCGGCATTGTTAAATAAACAAACGAGTTATCTCCTAGGCCTTTGATTATCGCAGGCTTATTGGATCCGTTACACTGTATTACAATACTATCTTCTGCTATTACATTTAAGCAATCAAACAAATGTTTTCCATTAAGAGCTATTTCAATTGGTTCACCAGACATTGACACGGTAAGGTTTGATTCTGTTTCCCCAATATCAAAGTTTTTTGTACTTATTAAACATTTCTTTTCTGCGGGGTTAATAATAAATTGAATTTTATTAAATTTATCCGAAAAAAGAGTAGAAAGTTTAAGAGTATTAATAAGATCTTGTTTTAAAATTATAACCTCTGTAGTGTTATTTTTAGGTAAAATCTGCTCATAATCAGG
>JAUZOF010000748.1 GCA_030706585.1 Bacteroidota bacterium | reverse complement strand
GGCGGAATTCGTTGACCTGATGGGAAATAAGCTGGTTCACCCGTCTGCGGGATTGTGGACGATTTATCACGCCATTGATTCCGACACGGGTAATCCGTTCCAGAATTACCAGGCTATCCGGTATGTGGAAAATGAAATTCCGCACATTCCCGTTGTAGCCAAAGGCATCCGCAATGACGGGTATGCCACCGTTTCCACTTCCAACTGGATGCCGTATGCGTGGTCAATCAACAATGTGGCCTTTGCCGAAGTCTATCACACCGCCCTCTCCTACTGGCAAAGCGGTCGGAATGACCAGGCCTATAAGCTGATGAAAAGCGCTATCCTCGACGGCATGTATCTGGGCAACAGTCCCGGCAATGTGGGACAAATCAGCCATTACGACGCTGCCCGCGGTGAATGCTACCGCGATTTTGGCGACCCTGTGGGGATGGCTTCACGTGCCATCATCCAGGGACTTTACGGCATTTTGCCCGATGCGATGAACGACCGAATCGTCATTCGTCCCGGCTTCCCTACCCGCTGGTTGTCCACCTCCATCAGTACCCCTGACATCGATTTTGCATTTTCCCGTAAAAATAAAACGGATGAATACCGCATCAATCTTCGTTTCCCTAAGCCTTTGGCGCTGACATTGAATCTGCGGGCTCCTTTCTGTCAGGTAGCTAAGGTTTTGGTAAATGGAAAACAGGCAACGTGGAAAGCAGACACGTCAGCAGTCGGCGCACCGATCATTCAGGTGGATTGCGCCAAAGCGAACCGCTATCTGGTGCAAATCGAATGGAACGGAAACGTCGTTACACCTCAACCAAAAGAAGAATCCATCGCTCTAGGGGAAACATTTACCTTTGAAAATAAGAATATCCAATCCTTTTATGACCCGCAGGAAGTGTTGAAAGGTCTGCATAAAGCAGGAACCGGTTGGCAGGGAATCATCGGAGGAACTACTGGTCACCGCACCCTATTTGCCAAAATAAAAGAGGGAGAGCTGAGCTGGTGGATGCCTGTTGATTTGTGGGTAAAGCAACCGGTCGAGATCATCGTTTCCAATCCGGATTCAACGACATTAGCTGTAAAGTTGAAAAATAACACAGGCAAAAAGTATTTCGGTACGTTGACGGTTAATCCCGGCTCAACGAACTACAATACAGCCGTACAAATTCTACCGGGAGCTACTTCTGATGTTATTTCCATTCCTTTGGAAAACACAATAAAAGGCAGCAACAAACTGACCGTTTCCAACGGATTCAATACCGCCTGCGAATCATCGGTACAATGCTGGAATATTTCCAATTTACCTAAATCCCAAATGGAGACGGTAGACTTATCGACCGTGCTAAATGACTCAGTAACCCACATTTTCAAAAATGAATACCTGTCGCCCCGCGCCCCATACACCACGCTTCAGATTCCGAAACAGGGCATTGGCGAATGGACGCACCCGAACGCGACGGCTCATATCGACGACAGCGGCTTGCGTAAACTGGCGGTGAATAACATTTTCACTACGCCTGAAGGTTTGAGTTTTGCCAGTCCGTCAGCAAAAGGAACGAAGAATATTGCATTCACCTCGCTTTGGGACAATTACCCGAAACAACTTTCTGTTCCATTGACCGGAAAAGCATCGCACATCTATCTGCTGATGGCCGGCAGCACCAACTATATGCAGAGCCGGTTGAGCAACGGGGAAGTAAAAGTATATTATACCGACGGTTCGTTTGAAAAGCTAGATTTGGTGAACCCCGAAACGTGGTGTCCGATTGAGCAGGATTACTTTACTGATGGAAAGGCCTTTTACCTAAATGCCCCCCGCCCCTATCGAGTATTGCTCAAAAGCGGCAAAGTGAGTCGCAATCCCGGTGAAGAGCTGGGTTTGAAAAACATTACCCGCGAGATTGACGGTGGAGCGGCTCTCATTCTCGACCTACCGCTTGACAACTCTAAAACATTACAAAGACTGGAGTGGAAAACGGTCGCTTACGAAGTCATCATTGGGATGATGGG
>JAUZOF010000747.1 GCA_030706585.1 Bacteroidota bacterium | reverse complement strand
GAACTAAACAGCCCGGATGTGGACAGTTACCACTCATGGTCGTCCAATGGAAACTGGATTATCTTTAGTTCTCGCCGTGAAGATGGATCATACACCAAACCATACATTGCCTACTTTAAAAACGGCAAGGGGCATAAACCCTTCGTTCTGCCACAAAAAGACCCCAATTTTTACACCGCATTATTTAAGTCGTTCAACATCCCCGAATTTATGGTAAAACCTGTAGCTGCGACACAACGCCAACTGATACAGGCCATTGACAAAAAACCTACAAAGGCAACCTTTTACAATCCAAAAAACAAACAAGTTTTGAAAAAAGATACCGTTGACGCCAAACACTACTTTAACAAGTAGTCATCCTCGTCAGAAAGGATAAAATTGAGGATTGTTCATCTCTTTTATAGCAACACACTCAATTTCTATGAGCCATCCCGGGCGGCAGACGGGAGCCAGCAGAATCACTTTTGGGATTGACGGATAATGCGACTGCATATAAGAATTGACAAATGCATAATCGGCAACATCCCGAAGATAAATAAGAAGATGAGCCAAATCCTGCATATCACATCCGGCCTCATTCAATAGCACACGAATGTTTTCAAGTACTCTGGCAGTTTGCTTTTCAATATCTCTCAAATATAAAATATCGCCTTTATTGTCGATACTGGCTGTACCTGAAATATACACATGACACCGATCCCCATACAAGACGGCAGTGCCTCGTTCAAAAGTGACTCCATATTCACTCGTAGAGTTGAGATGACTTGATCCTTTCAAATACTGAATTTGCTCCTTCTTCAGACCTAGAACAGCATAAGCATCCATCAAAACAAGAACCTCCGGATGAATGTATCTTCCCTCAATGCCAGTACTGGCTATATAATGTGTTTGCGGCGTGAGGTTTTCTTTTTCAAAAAAGGTCTTTCGGGCTGTAACCATGCCCGCATACTGACGATCGACGTCTTTCACAAAAAGCCAGGTTCGAATGCAATTTGACTCCAGGCAGGCATTAAGCTTGTTTAAATATGCCCCATACGCATCAAACACCGATTTTGTTTGTTGCTCTACGGTTCCCGCTTGTTCGTGTAATTGTGCATGAAAAACATGAGAATAGTGAGGCCGCTTCACTAATGTCCCGTTCCCTTGCATTTTCCCGACACTAACATTTTCTATTCCGCACAACCACAGCACCACCTTCGAGCCCGACAACGGAGGTTGCTGCACCAGAGAAACAGCTTCATCACCTCCTGCTGGCAAATATTCTGCCTGATTCGCAACATCGGATACAAAATAACGTTTCCAAATCAGGGCAACATCTCGGAATGCTGATTCAGACAAGATGCGAGACATTCCCAAATATAAGCAATCAAACTGCTTTCCAGCCGGGAAAGCGGGTTCCGTCAACTCCAAAATTGCGTGTAAAACAGCTGCTTGATTCGGTTTTCGATAGATGCTACAAGTCGCCTTTACCGACAAGTCATCATATCGTATGACACTATAGTTCATCTCTTAATGAAAATCAATATTAATACTATCTCCCTTTTGCATCAACGATCGAATGGCGTTCATCTCTTTATCCTCCTTTACCAAACGAGGATCGTCTATGTAGCGTTGATATTTTTCGGCCCACTTGCGATGAAACATCGTTTGAGACAATATAGTGTTGTATTTCCGGGCTAAAGCATACTCCTGGTTCAGCAATGCGCACTTTACCATATACTTGAGATATGTCACTCGCAACCCGAACTCTACTGTTCCTTCCATACCCCACCGGTAACTCTCATTTATTTTCCCATAGTTATAAAAAAGCGAACGACCACTCATCAAAAGAAGTGCCATGCCGGGACGAACACTCGGGGTTGGAACTACATTGTTAATGTCCATCACTCCTTTTCCCGCATTATAGCCGAGCTTAAATATGGCCAAGTTGTTATTCAATACCACATTACGTGTAGGTGTCCCCCTCATATTTCCGGCTATCACCGTTACTTTTTGCCAATTTCCTT
>JAUZOF010000746.1 GCA_030706585.1 Bacteroidota bacterium | reverse complement strand
GATGCGGATATGGTGTGCTTCATCCACCGTCCGGAATACTATAAAATCATGGAGGATGAACAGGGAAACAGCCTGATTGGTATGGCCGAAATCATCATCGCCAAGCACCGTAACGGTCCGGTAGGGGATGCAAGGCTGCGTTTTCGCGGAGAGTTTGCCAAGTTTATGAATCAGGAAGACGATCGTGTACCGATGCCGGATTTTGTGGGCAACACTTATGGCTCAAAAATGAACAGTGGAATCCCCGATGCTCCAATGGGAGATTATCCTCCGATACCTCCTGTGGGCGAAGCAAGCTTTTTGAATCAACAAGATGATGTGATGCCTTTCTGACGCTACAATATTGAAGAAAAGTAAAAGTAGATAAAATCTAAAGCGCGTGCTGTTAAGTACGCGCTTTTTTGGTATAAAACAATTGAAAATCAAGAACTATAGGGAATCTATTCTTGTTTAATCATTACCCCTTTGTATAACTATTATGAATATGATAAATATGTAATATAGTAATCATCTAAAGCATCTTTTACAATGAAACACCTGGTAGTCTTTTGTCATCCCGGTAAGAGAAGTTTCTGTAACGCTATTCTTGACCGGTTGGTTATTGAGCTCGAAAGCGTAAATGCTGAAGTAAGAGTAAGGGATTTATATGCTCTTGATTTTGATCCTGTGTTGACTAACGGTGATGTCATTGCGATGAAAAATGGATCTGCATTACCTGATGTCAGAGAGGAGCAAAACCATATCCGGTGGGCTGATGTCATTACGTTTATTTACCCGATCTGGTGGACGGGCATGCCTGCTCTTATGAAGGGTTATATCGACAGGGTTTTCAGTTATGGATTTGCATACGGATCCTGTACTGATGGTGTGAATGGTTTGTTGTCTTCCAAGAAGGTAAACATAATCAATACAATGGGGACAGCCGAAGATATTTACAAAGGTAATGGCATGATTTATTCAATGAACCAGACTATTGACCATGGTATTTTCGAGTTCTGTGGCATGGAAGTAGAAAACCATCTCTATCTGGGTGCGGTGACTGCATCAGATGAGCAGAGAAGAGAAGAAATGCTTTCAAAGGTTTGTGAATTGGTTGGCACTACCCATTCATTATGGTTTTGAGTTCCATTGATATAAAAAAGAAAGGCAGATCATCATGATCTGCCTTTCTTTTTTATATCAATGGAACTGTTGATTCTAATCTTTCCAATCTGGCAACATCCAACCGGAGGAAGATAAAGAGTAATATTGAAAAACCCCAGAGCGATGATCCTCCATAACTAAAGAAGGGTAGGGGAATACCAATTACGGGCGTTATGCCAAGTACCATCCCCACGTTAATCAACAGGTGAAAGAGGATTATTCCAGCCACGCAGTATCCATACACGCGGGCGAAGATTGATCGCTGTCGTTCTGCCAGATAAATTATCCGCAGAATAAGAATCATAAACATTATGACAACAAACGCAGAACCGGCAAATCCCTCTTCTTCTCCGATTGTACAGTATATAAAGTCTGTATCTTGCTCAGGCACGTATTTCAGTTTTGTTTGTGTTCCGTTGAGAAATCCTTTTCCGATAATTCCTCCTGATCCGATGGCAATTTTTGATTGATTTACGTTGTATCCTACTCCGCGTGGATCGTCCTCAAGTCCCAGCGCCACTTTGATACGTACTTGTTGGTGGGGCTCCAGCACATCGTTGAACACATAGTTTACCGAGAAGGAAAAAAGAATTGCTCCAACAGACATTAGAATTACGGGGATGTATTCTCTGGCATGATCTTTTATGATGAGTACAAGCATATAGATAATAGATCCTGCGACCAATGCAATTGCTATCCACGCAAAATTAATGCCGACTCCGAAGAACGAAATAATACCGGCCAAAAGGAAGGTTACGACAGAGGCCAACAAAACGTATTGCGCCGTTAATGTTTTCTTTGCGTATAAAACCAGATAAGTCCAGATCATTCCCAATATCAACAGGTAAACCAGTAAAGTATCCATCG
>JAUZOF010000745.1 GCA_030706585.1 Bacteroidota bacterium | reverse complement strand
TTTATCAATAACCGATTTGTCCAGTTTCAAAGTGAGTTTTGCATCCATAAGGTATTCATTTACTTACATTACAAATATAGCATACAAAAACATATAGTGTTTTTTACTATTGAATTTTATCAGGTTTATAGACAAAAAAAGCGGCTCCGGAATTCACCGGAACCGCCTTATGGAGAAAAGAGAAAACTCTATTCGACCTTGCGACTATCTCTTTATGATGGACTGTTTTATTACCTCTTTTTCAGAATAGAATTTTACCAGATAACTTCCGCTTTTCAATCCGCTCATGTCTAATGATTTAATACTTCCTGACTTGCTAAGCATCAAGGTTCCGTTTACACTGTAAACTTCTGCTTTGTCCACGTTGATATCCGATGAAATAGAAAGGCTGTTTACCACAGGATTAGGATATAGCTTCAGTTTTGATACCTCAGTGCTTTCTATTCCCGATGTTCCGAAAGAAACACTCATGTAGAACAGGTAGCTGGAGCCACTTCCCTTCAGTATGGTATGAGAACCGGCAGCCAGATTTAATGTAATCATTCCGGCTGAAGGAGTGTAAGTTGTTCCGTCTATTTTTACAGTTCCTGTGTAAGCGCTGTTGAATACCAATGTCAATGTACTTGAAGCTGCGGTGGTAAATGCAATGTTGGTGCTGGATTCCATTTTCAGACACTGGGTGAGTGTCAATCCTGCATAAGTAACCGAACCATAGCTGGTAGAAAGATTGCCATTGATGGTATAGAATGTGCTGGCTGTTCCCGATGCTGTAAAGTTTTGAATCATATCGCCGGTTGTTGTACCACTTGTTGATACGGTGATGGTTCCTGAGCCGGTTGCCGGAGTACCCGCTGATCCTGTAGTGGATATCGAGTATGAAACGGTAGCTGTAGGAGTTCCCGAGATAGTAATGGTTTTAGCGGTAGCATCTTTTACATAGTCAATGCCGGATGCAGGCAAACCGGTTACGGTAGCATCTGTAGCATCACCGCCCCAGGTGAAACCAATCGGGCTGATAGACGTGCCATTCGCTACGGTTTGGTTATTATTGGATGGAGTGCTCAGTGTCTGGCTACTGCTTGAAGAGCCGCTTTCTCCCTGCACCGAAACTAATGCTGTGGTATAATTTGTGATAGCTGTTTTCAGAGCAGTATTGACTAAATATGAAGCGTCATCCACACTATTATTGAAAGACCATTTCAAATCACCGCCTTCCACACGGCCTGCGTACTGCATTACTTTGGTTTTAGCAACCTCCGGAGCATCGGGTGCCAGGGTTTTTACATATAAAGTTGCATCCGTATCAAAGTTATTGTAGGTATTGGCACCCTGATATGATTTCACAGTAGCCGGAACCTGTTCGTCTCTTGATGTTGCCAGATAAGCATCGAAATCAACCGTTGAGCTGATAACTCCGGCTACATTATACGCAGCATTCGGGTCACCATAAGCCACAAAACGCATATTATTTGTTCCAATGGAAGCATCAAACGTATTGTTGAACGCCTTGATTATACCGCCATCTTCACCCGAGAAAGTTCCCATATTAGTCGGGTCGTTTTTCTTTGTGGTTTCATTCCAGACATCGGTACCCTGCATCGAAATCATCATCGGGTGTTTGCAGTTACGGTAATAATTTCCTTCTACGAACAAGGATGAACCCATAGTCGAACCGGAGCCATATTTGGCATTACCATCAAAGTAGTTATTATAAATATGGGCTGAATAGTAACGGACGCGCGGATGACGGGAATCGGAGTGGTCATACCAGTTGTGGTGAAAAGTTACATACAAGCCAGTGGTTGTACCTTCACTTAGGCCCAACAGGTTGCATTTTCCGTTATCCCAGAAGTGGTTATATGAGAATGTCACGTAAGTAGAACCTTTACAGTCCAACGCTCCGTCTCCTTTTATCTGGTCGGCATCACTACCTGCATTTCCATAAAACATATCGCAGTTATGCACCCAGATATGGTCAGTATCCTGCTGTAATCCGAAATCATCCCCGGCTG
>JAUZOF010000744.1 GCA_030706585.1 Bacteroidota bacterium | reverse complement strand
ATTTCCACAGCCATTTTGTTGGTATTCCAGTCGACTGATCTGTGAAAGTTATCTGGTTACCTTGATTTACAGTTGTTGAACTACAGTTAAATCCTGCTTTTACTTTATCATAGTCGACCACAATGAAAGCATCTTTTAACAACGAGGTGGTGTCGCCCTTCTTGCCAATACTGAGTATGACTTTGTAACTTCCCGGAGTATTGTAAATTACTTTGGGCGTAGTCAGGTTTGAAGTAGAAGGATTTCCCCCTTCAAAAGTCCATTTCCATGAGGATGGGTCTCCTGTCGATATATCGGAAAAAGTGATTGTGTCGCCGGCAACAATTTCCTGTTTGTTGGCATCAAATTTTGCTTCAAGTTTAAACGACATGTCGTCCTTGCTGCAGGAATATATTATTCCCATTATCAGAACCGACAGGCATATAAGAAAAATATTCCTTTTTTTCATATTTGTTGATTGCTAGATTTATTTCAATGATCTATAAAAAATCTTTTAATTGGATAGTTTCAAAGGTTATCCCTTCATAGGGCGAAGAGTTCCCCGTCTCGAACAGTATAGCTATCATTTGAT
The DNA here is from genome assembly GCA_030706585.1 of Bacteroidota bacterium. Lineage (GTDB taxonomy): Bacteria > Bacteroidota > Bacteroidia > Bacteroidales > UBA7332 > CAXXIC01. The sequence continues at coordinate 1,442 of JAUZOF010000744.1, read as the reverse complement.
CGGAGATCATCGCTATATCAGAATATGCTGAAGGGCCGCTACAAACCTGATAAGATTTGGCCCATGAAGTTCCGTCATCTTTGCTCATCTTAATGGTCATATTAGTACGACTTGAACTTGCAGCATTTGAGAAGAAAAGAGTATGAACACCAGAAATATCGGCAGCCAGCAGGCTACCCTGACAGGAAGGATCAACAAGAGCATAATCTGTCGACAGTCCATTCCACGAGGATCCTCCATCCAGACTTTTTGAAATGATTCTTCGATAATTATTGTTCTTACATCTCATGTTCAGCATCAGGTTTCCGTTAGATAATTCAGCAACTGAACTCTCATTGGGGCTTACTGAAGCATCTGGGGTAATACCTCCCAGTTTCCAGGTGGCACCATGGTCATCAGAATAGATAACATGGGAGTGCCCGTTTCCTCCTGCAGAAGACAATTCAATGTTATCGCATGGAATGACCAGCCTTCCGGCATAAGCCCCTTTCGCAGTAAGTTGGATCCCATGGCATGGCCCTGTGGCATACCAACCCCATTCTGGTTTCTTTACAGAGGAGGTGATTTCAACAGGGGTAGACCATGTAAGGCCATCGTCGTCCGAATGGGTCACATAAGCTCTTCTGGTATCCGCACTTGTACCGGCGTCAATCGGACCTATATCATCACTACCCAGATTCCAACTCATGAGCAGGTAAATCCTGCCGGTTGACTGATCCACAACAGGGGCGGGATTACCACAGGTATTAGTCCCGTCACTCCAGATGACCTGAAGGTTTCCCCATGTTTTCCCGTTATCGGTTGACCTTTTTAGAACCATATCAATGTCTCCATTATCCCCGCAATCATTCTTCCTCCCTTCAGCAAATGCCAGCAAAGTTCCTTTCGTGGTCTTTACAATTGCAGGTATCCGGAAGCAGGAATAATTATTGGTCCCTTTCGCGAAAAGTACAGTCTTGATTTCAGAAACAACTTTGGTTGTATCACTGTTAGTGTTGTTGCCAGGTAAAGTGGTTTCATCGTTACTTTTACATGAAAGAAGATAACATAAAAAGAAAACTATAATCGCCTGCCCTTTAAAAGATGAAATCATTCTCATATCTCTGTATTTTTAGCTTTATCAATACCCTTCAGTTTGCTTAAGGTTACTGTTTACATTTATTTCTTTGGCAGGTATAGGGAAGAACAATGGGATTGTCTTTCCTGTGAGGTTTGGAACAATTTTGTATGCATCTATCGTCCCTCCGTAATGAAAACGTACTATATCCGGCCAACGTTTAAGTTCAAACCAAAGTTCTCTGAACCGTTCATTAAAGATTTCTTTTTCAACGGACTGTTTATCCTTTGCTCCCTTATAATCTCCTATTGCTGCACGGTTTCTGACTTTATTGAGTTCAATTACCGCCTCATCCGGGAGATTTAGGGCAGCAAGCGCCTCGGCT
>JAUZOF010000743.1 GCA_030706585.1 Bacteroidota bacterium | reverse complement strand
AGTCCGGTGTTTTTTGGCAGTCGAAATGCTGATAAAAAGCGTGGAAGCAATCTCTTTATCGGTCTTCCCTTTGGCGATCAAAGCCAGAATTTCCCTTTCCCGCCCGGTAAACTTACTCATACGCAATTCATTCTTCAGCCGGGCAATCTCTTTTAGCGCATAATTTAGCTGATTCTCGGTATGCATGATTTCCGAAATCTCTAAGGCTATGGTAAATGACTGTTTGGGAGAACCATCATCAAAATATTCTGACACTATCGTTTGAAAATAAAGCCAACGGTAAGAATCGCAGTGCTTTGGCTTCACCCGATGCATTCCGGCAAAGAACATTTCAGGATGATAGGAATAATGCCAGTAATAGGAAGACGGGGCAATCTCCATATCTTCCGGATGGATGATTGTTTTAAAGAAATCATATTTCAACTGATCAATCTCCTCCCTTGAATATTTCATCAGCTCATGACCTCTCCGGTTGAGCCAGATATTTCTCATGCTACTATAATCACCTGGGATGTCCAGTTGGTTGATATATATGATAGCCGGAAGGGAATGAAGAATATTATTAGCAAAAACCGCGTTTTCGGCATATATCCTGTAGGGTTCGGGAATCTCTTCGACATTCATAATCAGCTGATTTAAGGTGGGACAATGAATATTGCTACGATTGGTGTCTTTCAGTGTGTAAATTAGAAATGGAAGACTCTAAATGTCTTGATGCTACCAGATTTTATGATTTACTATCTCAAGAACTGATTTCAGACATCCGATTATCACAAATATACTACTAAAGTAGTATTGTCCTGCATTTTATCTCGCAGTATTTTTGTAGAAAGATTAAACCGCTTAGATTTTTATAAGCGAAGTATCCTAATAGGATATCCAACAAACAACATCCACTGTAAACCGATTACAAGCCGGAACTGTCTTCCGGAGAAAGTATTATAGATTCATTCTTAACCGATTAATTACACAAAATCAATAATAAGGATCAAACCGGGCATCTCCTATCGGAGATCGTTTTCGACATTATAATTCACTGATGGATTAATATACCAGACAGGATAAAAGATATAGAAGATTTAATATTAAGGTTGGGCTATTGTTTTTAGGGTTTCGATACCTGATCGTCCGTTGCACTGAAGGGTTGTGCTCCGGGTATTTTATTCACAACATTATTCCTGTTTGCATAAGAAATAAATTGGTGAATGATAGATTGCCACGCGATGATCACCAATAAAAAGAGGGGGCGGTTGAGGGTTGATATGAAGGGTTATAATATACCGCCCCTTACTTTTTATTTACCGACCAGTGAATCTTTATCGAATTGATTCAACTTGCCAAAAAGACTTTTCCAGCACCATTCTTCCCGGGAAAAACAGGTTTAGATCCCAGGTACAAGATAGCACTCTGTAATATTTATCCGACCATTCTGTAAGGATTCCTCCCTTTACCAATTACTTCACTTTAATTACCAATTTATCTACTTCATAATCCTCAGATGCAGCTACTTTTGAACTCTGCAACTCAAACCCTTATCATTCAAAAACATCACGTTCAATGAAAACGAATTATTATGCGATTTTCATTTCGCTACTGGCAATCCTTTTTGGGATAAATACAGTCCATGCAGGCACAAATATTCCTCTTCCCGTAATTCCATCTACCCAGTTTTTAGCAACCAACTACGGAGCAAAAACTACAAATACGGATAATGCCTCATATATTAATGCAGCCATTACTACGGCTAACGCAGCGGGTGGCGGTACGGTAGTATTACCGGCAGGAACCTTTCTGAGCGGTCCGATCACGATGAAAAGCAATGTCAATCTCTATCTGGCCGCCGGTGATACGCTACGCATTCTTCCCTACGGAAGCGGAAACGGTACTGTTGCCGGAACTTACCCCAATAACGGAACGACCGACCAGTATAATCCTTTTATTTACGGAAAAAGTCTTAGCAACATCGAGGTAAGCGGCTCCGGAGTTATTGATGGACAAGGCTCTGCCTGGTGGACTGCTT
>JAUZOF010000742.1 GCA_030706585.1 Bacteroidota bacterium | reverse complement strand
CCAAAGAATATGCCCGACAAACCATTGATTGCTACATGCCATTAGTACGAAATGAGGCGGAAATGGCCTTTTTTTATCTGGATAAATATCATTCTCTGGATTTTCTGAAAAACTTTAACCGGGTACTTTCAGAATGGCACCAGTTGCATATCTACAATCTGATAGTTCGGAAATCTATTCCACCTCCCGACTTTTCTGTTTTTTATACAGAGAAAAATGATTCTGTCGTAGCATTTGCTTTACAAATGACGCGTTTGTTCAGACAAAAAAATAACGCAGATCTGGTGATCCCCTATCTGCGTCATACGAAAGACTTTGTTCGGAAACAGGCCATACTGACTTTGCGGGATTTTGAAATGAACGAAGCTGTTCCCGATTTAATTGACATTTACGGGAAAGAAGAACCCAGACTTAAAATCGAGATTATACGCACACTTGCATTTTTGAGTACAAACGAAGCGATGGAGTTCCTGGTTAATGAAATGGCGAGCCCCGATAAAATGATTCGCATTGAAATTATTCAAAGTCTGGATCATTACCATCGTTCCCAGTTGCTTAATACGATTGAAAACTTTGACGGCCTTGAGGAGATTGTAAGACATATTTCTGACGGCCACATTTTGTAATGGCTATGGTAAGTACCTTCCTGGATTCTTTTTTTATCAGTTTTTCGATAGTAATCTATTCCATCTATTTTCTGATGGGATTATTATCGATGTATAAGCTTGTACACTATAATAAGACCAACAAGATGGTGGATTACAGTGTTCTGCTTTCATCGCCCTATGCACCTGGCATCTCCGTTTTGGCTCCGGCATACAATGAGAGTAAAACTATAATTGATAATATCAAAGCCTTGTTAGCCATACAATACGGTGACTTTGAGGTGATAATTATTAATGACGGGAGTAAAGATGATTCTCTGGAAAAAGTAATCCGGGAATACCAGTTAGAGAAAGTTGATTATGTGGTGAATTATCGGATTCCAACCAAACAGATAAGGGGAATTTACCGTTCGACTAACCGGGCTTATCATTTTCTGACGGTTATCGATAAAGAAAACGGAGGTAAGGCTGATTCTCTCAATGCGGGTATAAACATTTCGCGCCACGAGCTATTTGTGGCCATAGATGTAGATTCAGTCCTTATTCCTGATGCATTACTGAAACTGGTAAAGCCTTTCCTTCAAACTGAACATGAACGTGTATTGGCAACCGGAGGCGCTATCCGCGTCGCAAACTCTTGTCATCTTGAAAATGGACACCTGATTGATATTGAGGTTCCCAAAAACTTGTGGGCAAAATTTCAGGTAATTGAATATACCCGCGCTTTCCTTATAGGGCGCATTGCCTTGAGTAAGGTCAATGGGTTAATGCTTATTTCGGGAGCTTTAGGCCTTTTCGATAAAGATATTGTGATAAACTGTGGGGGATATAACCGTAACACGGTGGGTGAAGACATGGAACTGATCGTGAGAATGCGAAAATATGCATATGAGCATAAAATCCGCCATCGGGTAGAGTATATTCCGGATCCTTTGTGCTGGACAGAGGTTCCTTCAACCCTAAAGGTTCTCAAACGTCAGCGTAACCGGTGGACAAGGGGGGTAATGGATACTTTGTATTTTCATAAAGATGTTTTCTTAAACAGGAAACATGGAGTGATGGGGCTCGTAGCGTATCCCTATTATCTGTTTCTTGAATGGATGACGCCGCTTCTTGAAAGCATTGGAATAACTTACGTTATATTTCTGTTTATTATTGGCCAGTTAAACTGGAAGTTTTTGTGCCTGTTTTTTGCATTAGGATATCTCTTTTCCGTTGCTTTTTCATGTACTGCTCTTTTATTTGAGGAGATAACTTTTCATCGTTATGATAAAGTCCGGCATCAGCTTAAGCTCTTTTTGATCCCTTTTGTTGAGCCTCTTATTTTTCATCCATTGAATGTTTATTGGTCCATTTTGGGGAATATCTCATATTTCAAAGGCGAAAAAGGATGGGGTAATATGGAGCGAACCGGATTT
>JAUZOF010000741.1 GCA_030706585.1 Bacteroidota bacterium | reverse complement strand
TATCGCTGGTTTGACTTGGTTCGCACACAAACATGGGCTGATTATGCTAACACATATCAGTTCTGCGGAATCAATTACGGAGACCACACACCTGCAACTTATACCCGTACAATTCCAGATAACTACTATCTGCGTCCTATTCCTCAGGGTCAGCTTGATGGGATGGAAATGACTGCTGACGAGAAAAAAGCATATCAAAATCCGGCTTACCAATAATCTATACCGGATCCCTTAATATGAAGACTCTTTCCTTTATGGAGAGAGTCTTCTTTTCTAACCTGCACGAACTTCTCTACGAGAAATTCAAACTCTCTTTGTTACTTTTTATTAATCTTATCTTAGTCCATTCCATTAAGCGCAATAATAAAACTTCCAAAAACTAATATATTGACGGCATGATGCAGTAAAATCCAGTGTGAAAGAATGAAATTTGACAACGCCTGCAGAACATGCCTTGATTACTATTGATAAACACACTTACAAAAGCATTGCAGATGTAAACTGTAAGTGATCAATCTTTTGACCCATTAAAAACAGGAGGTTTCTACTCTATACCTGTAAGCAAGAAAACTCCATCACAATTAAATATTATGTTCGGCGACGTCCGGATTTATTACGGACCATCGAACAAGGAACTACCCGCTTACGGGATGAGTCCTATCTACCAATCTGAAATTGAACGGTCACTCAACAACAATATATGCTGTTTTACAGTCCTTCTAAATATAATTCCAAACAAGAGTTATGCAATTTTTAAGACGAAAGATGGCTAACAACAAATTCTAAATCAAGACAAAACATCTCTGTTATTGCTTCTGCTTTGGCTGAGAATTAAATCAAAGATATCATGTGCCTATAGACATTTGTGCGAATCAAAATATTTTTCTCATCAAAAAACATCAAATCTATGCGTTACTTAGTCGATCATCTATATACTGCCGATCCTTCGGCTCACGTATTTAACGGAAAAATTTATATCTATCCATCCCACGACATTGAATCGGGCATTCCTGAAAACGACAATGGCGATCATTTCGACATGCGTGACTATCACGTATTCTCTATGGACTCTATCGACGGAGAAGTGACCGACCATGGTGTTGTTTTGGATGTAAAAGACATCCCCTGGTCGGGACGTCAGCTTTGGGCTCCGGATGCCGCCTGCAAAAATGGAAAGTACTATCTCTATTTTCCCTTGAAAGACAAAAATGACATTTTCCGTATCGGCATAGCAGTAAGCGATAAACCCGAAGGTCCTTTCGTTCCGCAAAGCGATCCGATCAAAGGCAGTTTCTCTATAGACCCGGCTGTTTTGCAAGATAATGACAATGATTATTATATCTATTTTGGAGGATTATGGGGAGGCCAACTACAACGCTATCGCGACAACAAAGCCATTGAAAATCCGGGATTACCGAGCGATGATGAACCGGCTTTATTTGCCCGTATTGCCAAACTGAGCGACAACATGCTGGAGTTTGCAGAAGAACCACGCGATGTAGTCATTCTGGATGAAAACGGAGAGCCCCTGAAAGCCGGAGATAACAGCCGCCGCTATTTCGAAGGTCCCTGGATGCACAAGTATAACGGCAAATATTACTTCTCCTACTCTACCGGTGATACACATTTGCTGTGCTACGCCATAGGGGATAATCCTTACGGGCCGTTTACCTACAAAGGAGTTATACTCACTCCGGTTGTTGGATGGACAACCCACCATTCGATAGTTGAATTTCAGGGAAAATGGTACCTGTTCCACCACGACAGTGTGCCTTCCGGAGGCAAGACATGGTTGCGAAGTATTAAGGTAACCGAACTGGAATACAATGCCGACGGGACCATCAAAACAATAGAAGGACAATAATTATAAATCACAAATATGCCAATAAAATCTGCACTTACAGATTAAATTTTGGAATTTGAAACTTTGAAATAGAAACTTTCTACATGATCCGATATTTATCTATACTATTTCTTTTTGCCGTATCCATTTTATTCGCACAAGCAGAAGACGGTAGCAAACTTTG
>JAUZOF010000740.1 GCA_030706585.1 Bacteroidota bacterium | reverse complement strand
TCTATAGTTCTCTCCTTCTTTAACGAAGCCATATATGAAACGGTGTTTAGTGTATTGGCCAGAAAATGAGGGTTGATCTGAGCCTGAAGAGCCTTCAGCTCGGCATCCTTTTTCTTCAGCTTGGATTCATAGACCTCATGGATCAGCGTGTTGATCTTACTCACCATAAAGTTGAAGTTGGAATACAAGGATGCTATTTCATCCCGTTGGGAGGTATGAACCTGAACGCTGAAATCCCCCTTTTCCACTGATTTCATCGCGTCCGCCAGCGTAATGACGGGCTTTGAGATCTTTCGGGATATAATGAAGGCCATGAACAAAGACAGCAGGAACACTAGAACTGCTATCACTAAAATATAGTAAGTATAATCGGAAGAATCCTTTGTCAGTTCTCCCTTCGGTACAAGGCCTACAAGCATTAGGTTAACTGGGGAAATTTTCTGGGTAATCAGAAATTCCTTGGTTTTAGAATCGAAAATATAGTTTTTTCCCGATGGAGGAAACTTACTTATTATCTTTAGTGGAGAAGTTTCCGGACAAAGAACCTTTCCGGTGGAAGAGGTCATATAGATACGTCCGCTTTCGAGTAGCTTTATGTTTGAAAGGATCGCTGAAAATTTGTCCAGATCAATATCAATACAAATGACTGCCAGAAGGTTTGGAATATTTCTGTAGTTCAGTACCACCCTGGAGCCGGTTAGCTGAGGATAACCAAAATCATAATTGATATGCCAGTAGGTTTTCCCATTTTCGGAGAGGGTTTTGGCATACCAGGGTTTGTTTTTTATAGCATCGACCGACATTACATCATCCGAAGTCTGTTTCGATGGAAAAAATCGGTTGAATCCATAAATTTCAACTGTGGAATAATTGCTGTTGAAATTCTTCGAGTACAATGTTAAATCCCTGAGGTCGACAATGGATTTGGCTGCTTCCTGATCTGATTGCTGCGCAGTCAGCAGTTCCTTCTGTAGGGTTTTGTTTGCAGATAATGACAGCAGCTCCTCATTGACGTTATTAAGGATATCGCTCATATGCATTCCTGTTTCCTTTAGTGTGGAATAGGAACTATCCATTACTTTCTCATTCAGTACCTTGGAGGTATGGCTGATTGTAAGTGAAAAAACCCCAACAACGGATAATAAAGATGTGATTAAAAAAAAGGCCAGTAGTTTTTTGAAAAACATGCCATTACTCCTTCCTTAGCTGTCTTATGTGATCGCTGCTGTTCTCAGCCGCCATGCTTAACTTGGCATTGTAGACGTAGACGCGCACTCGCACGCTACAACTATTATAACCACTCGATGAGGTATTTCGTTATGAAAAAGAAAAAGAAGAGAGAAAACTCCACTTTTTTGTAGGATAATATACTAATTTACCGAATTCAGATTCTCTCCGGCATGTTATATTTATATAGTAACAAAGAAAGCACATGAAAGTAAAATATAAACCAATAAATCTTTATTTTTTCTAAAGCTCTAAAACGTACTTTAAAAAAAATTTAGTATCCATATCGTTCAGGGGGGAACAGAGGATGTTAAAGAAGACTAGGGAGGCGGCAATGGGGATTGCCGTTATGGTATTGGTAGTGTTTATAGCAGGAACATGTGCTGTAAAAGTGCATTCAGCTGGGGGAAATGATAATCACAGAGCTGCAGTGGCTGCTGCAAGGCCTGTGGAAACGATTACACTTGCAACAGGAAAGGATATCAATCATATCTACCCGATGTTGATCGGAGAGTTTATGAAAAAGAATCCAGATATCAAGGTCATATACAGCGAACTTCCGTTTTCCACCGATGACCAGCACAATATTCTAGCGACAAAATTTTCTGCTGAGGATACTGGATATGATGTGGTATCGCTGGATCAAGTCTGGACAGCAGAATTCGCAGAAGCAGGGTGGCTGGAACCGCTCAATCGATATTTTCCAAGACAGCAGTGGAAAAACTATTTTGATTGGGCTATCAAGGCGGTAACTTACAAAGATAATATTTATGCTGTTCCCAAGGTAGTAGATGCAGGTAT
>JAUZOF010000074.1 GCA_030706585.1 Bacteroidota bacterium | reverse complement strand
TTTGAGATTGGATTCCAAAACAACTTAATCAACTCATCATCAGTCGTATTGCCGAAGTCTGTCATAAATAAGATCGGTGGCTTTCCTGAAGAAATCACCTCACGGGAAGATCTTTACACCTGGATCAAGATCGCATCGTCATACCCCGTATGCTATACTGACAAACCATTAACCTGGTATATAATTGACGAAACCAATGCACGAAAGAGATTAAATAAATCAGAGCCAGATTTTTATTATCAGTTTATTGAGCCGGGCAATTTTTATAAAAATGAATTTCTTGCTTTTGCCGCCCTTCATAAAGGTATGATGGACTCTATATTCAATAGCAAAGATGTAGCACGGCAAATTGCGATAAGATACAGTTACACTGTGTTGCATCAAAAGAAACTCAAAAGATTGAAATTCTATAATCGTATTCCCTCTTTATTACTCAAGTCATTTTTTAAATTCATCCATTTTCTGAGGTTTATAAAGAAGAGAATTACCTCTTTCATCACGAAAAATGATCTAGGTTAATTGTTAATCCATTTGCAAACAAAATATTTATGAAGATCCTTATTCTTCCATCCTGGTATCTCCCCGAAGGTGGTGAGTTTTGTAAAGAGCAGGCTATACACCTTAAAGCGTCAGGAATTAATGTCAATATTCTGGCAAACGTAGAATTGTCATGGAAGAAATATGGATTTAGAGCACTTACTTTCCCTTTTGGGTTTAAGACATGCATTGAAGATGGGATGCTAACCAACAGGCATTATTCTTTGCGTATACCAAAATCGGAGAAACTAAATGTGCAAAAATGGATTTTATCTACCCTGAAACAGTTTGATGTGTATATAAAGAAATACGGCAAACCGGATTTGATTCACGCTCACAGTGCGATGTGGGCTGGGTACGTTGCGCACTTAATTAAGCAAAAGTATGGCATTCCGTATGTAATAACCGAGCACCGGGGACGGTTCTCTGAAATGGCACAACCAAATAGCAATACCTTTAAAGATTGGTACAGTTCCTATCTTCACAAAGCATTTTCCAATGCAGACTTTATCATTCCGGTATCTGATTTGCTTATAAAAAAAATCAGAGAGTTTTCAGGTATAGATGCCAAGATTCAGGCGATTTCCAACATCGTGGATACAGATTTTTTTCATCCTGAAACCTTTAAAAAAGGGGATGTTTTCACCTTCTTTACGGCAAATAGCTATCACGATGCCAAAGGGTATGACGTGCTACTGAAGGCTTTTGATCTTGTAAGAAATCAAGCAAGCGATGTGAAGCTGGTAATTGCGGGAGAAGGTTTTAATAATTGTGACTTTCAGACTTATCTCTCACAATGTAAAAATAGGGAGTTTATTACCTTCACCGGTTTTCTGGAAAGAGAAGAAATACGTAATCATTTATGGTCGGCAGATAGTTATGTCCTTGCCAGCCGTATTGAAGCACAACCAATTTCAGTGCTGGAAGCATTAAGTACTGGACTACCAGTTGTGTGTACGGAAGTGGTCCCCTCTGAGGTCTTGATTCCGGAAGCCGGTTATCGCGCTCCGGTTAATGACGCTGTCCGATTGGCAAAAGCCATGCTTGAAATGATCAACAATCATAAATCTTTTGATAATGAGTTTATTGCCGATCACGCCCGAAAATTGTCCAGTCCACAGCATGTAATTAATAAACTACTGAAAGTATATCATTCTATCCTTGGCTAGAATCACAATTCACTTTCCAAACAGCTTCTTCAAAAGCAAAGTTTGATCTTTGGGATGACTTTTAAGAAGACAATAAATCACATATTGTGAGATTATGGCATTATAGTTATTATGGCATTTAATGGCATAACCATTCTTTTCCAGCTCATTACAGATAAAATCAGAGATCACATTGTACTGAATAATGTCATTCTTTCTGTTAAAGTAGTCCAGAATCCAATTGGGCAAGTAATTCTTAACAGCCTCCTTTTTATTCTGGATGTAAACTGTCAGAAGGCTGGGATTCAGTATTCTATTTTTAAAATCAACGCCAAATTCCCTGAAACAATAATCGTCCAGCAACTCATCGTAGAATATTTTCCCTACCTTGAGATCCGTCGGCAGGCTTCGGAAATATTTTATCATTGCTAAATCCCAATAAGGGAAATATGAATCATATCCGAAAAAACTAAAAGCCCGTGATGAGTTTAATATATGCTTTGACAGCTTTTCTGCAATGTGAATATCTTCGAAGATGGTGGCAGGAAGCAACTTCTGATCATATTGCTCTATTTGTTGATCTAACAACCGGGTTTCAAGCTCAACAAATTTTCGGTTGGTAGGATAATTGTAGAACTTTGAGCTTATAATTGTTTTTGAAATATCTCTTCTCTTGAGGTTTAAGGGAAATACCTTCACAAATTGACTTCCACCAAGCACATCTCCCGAATGTCCCGGTATAAAAACAGCGTCGTCCGAGAGATATTCTTTCATAAGAGTCTGTATGGAAATCACTTCATGCATGGAGGGGAATCCCCGCCCGTTAGTCAGGAAACTGACATATTCCTTAAATCCTGATGTCAGAACATATTTATATCCCGATTCCTTATAATAAGGAATATACACCCATTTCACCCCCAATTTTCGTGCTGTTTGTTCGGCATAACTGATTTCATAATTATCCGGCTTTCCATAGGTAAAAGCCAGAATATTTTTATACCCCTCTTTTACCAGAGAGGTAATAATCAGCCTTGAATCATATCCACCGCTAAGAGGGATTACAGCCTGTCTACCATCAAGATATGCAATCATTCTTTGAGTTATCTCTTTCAGCATCTGATGACCTTTTGTGATAAGTTTACTTCTGCCCTCGCCATAAAGCATATCAGGACTGATTGCATAAGAGAAGATCTTCACGCGGGTGAATTCTTGCTGAGAATAACAAATTGCGATACCCGGTTCAGTCACAAAAATAGTCTTATAGAATGTATGATCAAAACGGCAATGGAGACAGCAGAGATATTCCAGAATATGTTCTTCGCAAAGATCTTCATCTTTCGTCAAATCGTGGATATTCTCTGACAACTGCAAATTTCCGGATTTTTGTTTGTAATAGATAGAATGAAAACCACCCGGAGCAGAATAGATAAAGCATTGATTATTACGGCAAATGGCTAAAGAAAATATTCCGTTCATTGTCTTAACAATAGAACAGAATGCTTCAAAATTCAATTTCGGGGGAAAAAGTAATCTGAGCTCATCCTCTTTATACAACTTACTTTCAAAGAAAGCATAACCACGAAATAATTCTTTTTCGATCATCGACTTTTATACTTTAGTGAATAGTAATCTTTTACAATATTTCAGGATTGATCCTGTAAAAGTCTCTTTTGAAACCAGATAGTAATCCTCCGATATAGCACCAAATCCGGCATAAAACCGGGCAACGTTTTCGATCATTGATCCTTCAAAGTCTAATATCACAGACTGACCTGCATTTTCCCTGATAAAAGTATTCAAAATGGAGAACATGGCAGCAACTTCCTTTCCAGCCGGGGAAGAGACGGGAGCAAGATAATAAATCCGGTTATTAAAACTTAGCAACAGGCATGCCGAAACTAACGTCTTGCACTTGTAAACCCCAAGAATCTCAACCATATTATGTTGAAATGAAGCAGTCCATATTTTATCCAGAATCTTAAGAATATGAGGTTGATAATGCAAAGATGCTGTCGACATTAATTGACGAAATTCTTTATATTCTATCTTATTGGTCACTATCAGGTCTTTACTTTCAGATTTAGCTATATTCCTGATGGCATTTTTTGAAAATGAAGATCTGATCTGTTCGTAGGAGAGATTCAGGGGTAATATATAGTTCTTACGGATTACAGCTGATGAAACAACATTTTGCGCGTTGAATTGAAGGTTATATCTTTTATACGGTATTTTGCAGATAAATCTGGCAATCACTTGATTATCTGCCACATTCTTCGAAAAAATCCCCAATTGCTGACACAATACAGGTTGAACCAAATAAGCAAATCCAAACTTCTTTTTGACAGGCAAAGGCATCACATATTGATACTCCTCCGTCACCAAAGCTTCCCATCCGGGCGACACGATATCGAGATACCACGATAAAGCATAGATGCGACAATTTGCAGCGTTCGCAATTGTCGCATCCCATTTTTCTTTATCTATCTGATTATGTCGAAGATGAGTAATCTGCATCTTTATAATTCCAATCCATCCAACAATTTCACATAAATCTGAATCGCCTCGCGGATTTCATCCAGGTAAATGAATTCATCAGCAGTGTGAGAGCGGGCAGAGTCTCCCGGGCCCATTTTAAGAGAAGGGAAACGCATAAAGGTCTGATCCGAAAGTGTCGGAGAACCGTAGATGGTTTTGCCCAGCAATTGCGCACGTTGCACGAAGGGATGGTTTGTGTCAATGCTCGAAGAGTTCAGACGGAAAGAGCGCGGCGTGATGTCGCAATCCATCTCCTCTTTCAGAATATTGAAAATCTCCTCATTGGTATAGCATTCGTTTGAACGGACATCTACCGTAAATTCACAACGATCAGGTACCACGTTGTGTTGTGTGCCGGCCTTGATGACACTGACTGTCATTTTCACCGGACCGAGCAGGTTTGTTTGCTTCGGAAACTGATAATCGCGAAATTTTTCTATGATGGGCAGCGCTTTGTAAATGGCGTTGTCGCCCTCATTGCGGGCTGCGTGACCTGATTTACCATGCACCACACAATCAAGCACCATCAGTCCCTTTTCGGCGATGGCTGCATTCATTCCAGTCGGTTCTCCGACGATGGCGAACGAGATAGGTGGCAACTCCGGTAAAGCTGTCTCAGCACCGTTTTTTCCTGAGACCTCTTCCTCACAAGAAGCTAAGAAAAGGAGATTATACGGCAGTGCTTTTTCACGTAAAACAAGAAATGTATGGAGTAGTGAAACCAGACTGGCTCCGGCATCGTTACTGCCCAGTCCGTACAGCTTGCCTTCTTCTTCCAGTGGTTCCAATGGATTCTTAGTCCACGTAGATGCGGCTTTAACAGTATCAATGTGAGAATTCAGCAGAATAGTTGGTTTGGCAGCATCGTAGGGATGAGCAAAACACCAGTTGTTGTTGCCTTTGCGAAAAACCTCCAGGCCATGACTTTGGAGGAAATTATACATATAGTCTGCCGCCTGGTCCTCTTCCCGACTGAGTGAGGGAATGGCGATGAGCGCTTTGAGCAGGTCAACGGCAGAGTAGTAAGCTTCGTCGATATTCATAGTTTTTGCAAATAAAAAAGCAGGAGCAGACAACAGTTGGGACACCGTTACCTGCTCCTGCAAATATAGTCAAATTTAGAACATGCTGGCAATGCGTTTCACGGCAGCCACCAAAGCGTCGATTTCTTCTTTGGTATTGTAAAATGAGAAGGAGGCGCGAACCGTTCCTTCCACACCCAGGCGCTTCATCAATGGTTGAGCGCAGTGGTGACCGGTACGGACAGCAATTCCCAGTTTATCGAGCAACATGCCCATATCGTAGTGGTGAATATTGCCCACTAAGAATGAAATTACAGCACCTTTGTGAGCTGCTGTTCCCAATACGCGCAGGCCGTCTATCTCAAGCAATTTTTCAGTTGCATAATGCAGTAGCTCATCCTCATAAGCAGCAATGTTATCCATACCAATTGCCGATACATAGTCCAAAGCTGCTGCCAATCCGGTTGACCCGATATAGTCCGGAGTTCCGGCTTCAAACTTAAACGGCAGTTCATTGAAGGTCGTTTTCTCGAAGGTCACCGTGGCTATCATTTCTCCACCACCCTGATAAGGCGGTATTTTATTGAGCCATTCGGTTTTTCCGTATAAAACTCCAATACCGTTCGGTCCGTAGATTTTATGCGCTGAGAAGGCGTAAAAATCGGCATCCAGCTCCTGCACGTCAATCTTCATGTGCGGAACCGACTGCGCTCCATCAATCAATGCCGGAACACCTTTGGAGTGGGCAAAGTCGATGATTTCCTTCACCGGATTCACCGTTCCCATTACGTTAGAAACGTGCATCACGGAAACCAACTTTGTCCGTTCGTTGAACAGCTTCTGGTATTCATCCAGCAACAACTCTCCATTGTCATTCATCGGGATAACGCGAAGCTTTATGCCTTTGCGGGTCTCCAGTAATTGCCAGGGCACGATGTTGGAATGGTGCTCCATCACCGAAACAATCACTTCATCCCCGGCAGAAAGCAATTCTCCAAACGAAGAAGCTACCAGGTTAATCGCCTCAGTCGTACCGCGGGTAAAGATTACCTCGTGCGATTCTTTGGCATTGATGAATTTCTGAACTGTACGACGCGCCGCTTCATGTGCTTCGGTTGCCTCCTGGCTCAGGTAGTGAACGCCGCGGTGGATATTGGCATTCACGTTATAATATCCCTCTTCGATTTTCTCCACCACGCAACGGGGCTTTTGAGTAGTCGCTCCATTGTCGAAATATATCAAATCCTTTCCATATATCTTCCGGGAAAGGATGGGAAAGTCGGCTCTTATTTTTTGAACGTCAAGCATAGTCTTTGCTTTTGTTTTATTTGAAAATATGCCAATGGAAAGGCACTCCATTGGCACACAATATCTTAATTACATAAGTTGCAACCCGCACATTTGGCCAGCTCGCCACGGAAACGTTTTTCCACCAACAGTTTGAGCCGGTCTTTCAACGCTTCCATACGTATTGTGTCGATAACATCGGCCATAAAAGCAAACTTCAGCAACATACGCGCTTCTGCTTCGGAAATACCGCGGGCTCGCATATAGAAGAGCGCCGTTTCGTCGATTTGACCGATAGTGGCCCCGTGGCTACATTTTACATCATCGGCATAAATTTCAAGCTGAGGCTTGGTGTACATTTTTGCTTCGCGGGT
Organism: Bacteroidota bacterium; assembly: GCA_030706585.1. GTDB lineage: Bacteria > Bacteroidota > Bacteroidia > Bacteroidales > UBA7332 > CAXXIC01. The sequence continues at coordinate 5,712 of JAUZOF010000074.1, read as the reverse complement.
CGTACAGATATTCTTGTTGGACTGGTATGCTTCAGTCTTCTGAGCATCCGGGCGAACCAGAATTTTGCCTGTAAATGCTCCGACAGAATATTCGTCCAAAACATATTTGAAGTTTTCGTTGCTCAAACAACGAGGTACGGCATGGTCGATGAATGTATGATTATCGACAGTCTGCGTTTTATCCACAATCGCAATTCCACCCAGGTGGTGTTCTGCATTTTCACCTTTGAATACAACGTGATAGTTGTTGCGGGTCTTGCCGTTGTGTAGGGTAATGCCATTTACCATCACATTTGAATTTGCCTCCTGAGAAAGGAAAGTTGAAGCAACACGACGGGTGTTTACGCTGTTTTCCTCCATCTCGTAGAAATCGAAGCGGGCATTTTCCCCCACAAAGATTTCCGTTACCTGAGTAGCAAGGAACGTGATTTTTTCATCCATCGAGTGGTCGCAGACGAGCAATTTGGCCTCAGAATTATCCTCCATGATAATCAACAACCGGCGATTAGCCATGAAGTCAACATCTCCGCGCAGGATATTTACCAGCTGAAGCGGCTTCTCAATGACAGTATTCTTGGGAACGTAAATTACGAAACCATCCTGAGCAAATGCCGTGTTGAAGGCAACCAAACCGTCATTTTCGGTTTTAGCCAACTGTCCGTAGTATTTGGCTGCAATCTCCGGTTTTTGCTCCGAAAACTCTTTCAGGCTTCCGACAAATACCGACTCCGGCAACTGGGCGGTCGGTTGGAATTTTTTGTAGAAGCTGTCATTTACCAAAAAGTAAAGAGCAGTACTGAGATTCGGTACATCACAATGGAAAACCTCGTACGGGTCAACCGGGATATTCAACCGGGTCAGGTTCAACCCGAAATCCCAGTCAAAAAACGAGGCAACGTCGGTGTATTTGTATTCCTCCGAATCTTTCTTGGGAAAACCATTGCGAACAAAGTCCTCAAAGGCTTTCTCGCGGGGTGCATTCAGCACCTCCGAAGAGTGACTCTTAATCAGTCCGTGAGCCTGATTGTACAAGTCTATATATTGTTGTTCTGTTTTCATATTTAAAAAGCCCCTCTATTCCCAATGGGAATCCATAAAATGAGTGATTCTCGATTTATTATTTACCATTGACATGGTATTCTGTAAGCCCCTCCTTCGGAGGGGTTGGGGAGGTCATCTTTTTTAATCACCCCACTCTTTGCGAATCCAGTCGTAACCTCTGTCTTCCAGTTCGAGTGCAAGCTCAGGACCTGCTGATTTTACGATACGACCTTTGTATAGTACGTGTACAAACTCTGGTTTGATATAATCAAGAAGACGTTGGTAGTGGGTAATCACAATGGTTGCGTTATGTTCGCTACGAAGCGTATTTACACCGGTAGCAACCACCCGAAGGGCATCGATATCAAGACCTGAATCCGTTTCATCAAGGATAGAAAGACGTGGCTCGAGCATTGCCATCTGGAAAATCTCGTTGCGTTTCTTTTCACCGCCGGAGAAACCTTCGTTTACCGAACGGCTGGCAAGCTTGTTGTCCAGCTCAACGATTTCGCGTTTTTCACGCATCAGTTTCAGGAAGTCTGAAGCAGAAAGCGGCTCCTGTCCTTTGTATTTGCGGTGTTCATTTACCGCTGTACGCATGAAATTCACCATGCTTACACCCGGGATTTCCACCGGATACTGGAAACTAAGGAACAAGCCTTCGCAAGAGCGGTGCTCAGGAGGTAAGTCCAACAGGTTTTTGCCATAGAAATTCACCTCTCCGTCAGTTACTGTAAATGCAGGATTTCCTGCCAAAACTGAAGAAAGGGTACTTTTACCGGAACCGTTAGGTCCCATGATGGCGTGTACTTCTCCGGGACGAACCGTCAGGTTAATCCCTCTCAATATTTCTTTGCCGTTGATATTGGCGTGTAGATTCTTTATTTCTAGCATTGTTTTCTCTTTTTATTGGTGAAAGTCCACATTCTCGATCGAAAGACTTTCAATATTTTGATTGAATTAATAGTTGTCTTATGCTCCCTTCGGGAGAAATAAGGTTCTCTTATCCTACTGAACCTTCCAAGCTAATTTGCAACAGTTTCTGAGCTTCTACCGCAAACTCCATCGGAAGTTTATTCATTACCTCTTTGGCGTAACCGTTTACAATAAGGCCGACAGCATCCTCGGTAGAGATACCGCGTTGGTTACAGTAGAAAAGCTGGTCCTCGCTGATTTTTGAAGTAGTCGCTTCATGCTCCACCATCGCCGTCTCGTTGTTGATTTCCATGTAAGGGAAAGTGTGAGCTCCACATTTATCACCGAGTAGAAGGCTATCACATTGCGAATGGTTACGGGCGTTGTCTGCTCGTTTGGTGATTTTCACCAGACCGCGGTAGCTATTTTGGCTATGACCGGCTGAGATACCTTTGGATACAATAGTGCTTTTGGTGTTTTTTCCCAAGTGAATCATCTTCGTACCGGTATCAGCCTGCTGGTAATTGTTAGTCAAGGCCACGGAATAGAATTCTCCTACCGAATTATCTCCGGCAAGGATACAGCTCGGGTACTTCCAGGTAATCGCTGAACCGGTCTCGACCTGAGTCCAGGAGATTTTGGAACCATCACCTTTGCAAAGACCACGTTTAGTTACAAAGTTGTAGATACCTCCTTTTCCGTTTTTATCACCCGGATACCAGTTTTGAACCGTTGAGTATTTCACTTCAGCACGGTCGTGAGCAATGATTTCTACAATAGCAGCGTGAAGCTGGTTTTCGTCACGCATCGGAGCGGTACAACCTTCGAGGTAACTTACATACGCATCGTCATCAGCGACTATGAGCGTACGCTCAAACTGTCCGGTGTTGGCTGCATTGATACGGAAATAGGTAGAAAGCTCCATTGGGCAACGAATGCCTTTGGGTATATAGACAAACGAACCGTCACTGAATACAGCCGAGTTAAGTGCAGCAAAAAAGTTGTCCCGGTATGGCACTACCGAACCGAGGTACTTTTTCACCAAATCTGGATAATCTTTAACCGCCTCGCTGAAGGAGCAAAAGATGATTCCCATTTCGGCCAGTTTTTCTTTAAAAGTGGTTTTCACAGACACACTATCCATCACAGCATCTACCGCCATACCCGAAAGCATCATTTGCTCTTCGAGTGGAATACCCAGCTTGTTGAAGGTTTTCACCAATTCAGGGTCCACCTCATCCATGCTTTTGGGGCCCTCTTTCTTTTTAGGAGCCGCATAGTAGCTGATGGATTGGTAGTCGATTTCCGGCAAATTCAGGTGTGCCCAGTCCGGCATTTTAATAGTTTGCCAGTAAGCAAAGGCTTTCAAGCGGAATTCGAGCAACCATTCCGGTTCGTTTTTCTTGGACGAAATCAAACGTACTACGTCTTCATTCAGTCCTACCGGAATAATTTCGGTATCAATGTCAGTAACAAACCCGTACTTATAGTCGCCGGTCGTTACCTCATCCAGTATATTTTTTTCTTCTTTTTCTTCCTGCATAATGAGCTAATTTTTGGATATATATGATGTTTCAGGAGCTATATTGTCTTATTTCCGGACAACCGATTACATATAACTCCTTTTCATTGAATCTGTTCAGTCTGGAAGCTTGTTTTAAGCCTCCTGTTCACTATCCTTCTCGTATTTAAAATACTTTTGCAAATAAGGAAAAATAGTCGGCGCTACCTTCACGACCGGATAATAAGTAAAGGATTCTTCTTTTGTGGAGGATTTTATTAACCTGTTATTGCGGTCAAACAACTGCAGCAAATTAAAGAGAATACTTAACAACAATGCTGATTTTAGACCGCCAAAAACAGCACCCGCAATTTGATTCAGCGGACCTAGTCCGATTCCGGCCAATATGCGTTGAATGATTGTTGCAATCAGATTGCCCACCAGGAGCGTCACAATAAACGGAAGGAAAAACGAAAGCGGCTTCCAGACAAATTCCGGAAATTCATGCACCTTTTGCAAAAAAACAGCCGCTGCATCAGCATAATGAATCGCTACCCAGGTTCCGAAAACAAGGCCCATCAACGATACCAACTGTCGAACCAATCCTTCCAGAAAACCTTTTGCTACACCTAATCCCACTAATATGATTATAATCCAGTCAATGAAGTTCATAGGCATTTGTTCTATTCGCAAAAATAGTAATTTATGCTCAGAAACTTTCACAAATGCCCGTTTTTCACACGTTTTACAAGGTTTGAGATATTATTTCAGGCCATTTTGATGCAAATGTCAAGCAAAGTCAATATAGAACGGATATACATAAATGGGATAGCATTCAGGTTATGAAGAGTAATGGGATGAAATAAATATGGGAACAAAATATTACATTTGTATAAATCAAAAACTGCAATTAGCCAATGAAGTCAATTTATTCCGACAGTGAACTTGGAAATATTACTATCCGCTTAAACTCACGAGCCAAAAAGGTGATTTTCAAACTTACTCCTGAAGGATTATTGGCCACCATTCCACCCGGTTGCACACAAAAATATTTCGAAGAGGTATTAAATCTACTCAGGCCCAAACTTCTGGATTTTGTAACTAAGAAAAATACCAAAACGACTCTTGATGAATCCTGTTCGTTGAAAACCCACACATTTTCTATTCGCATTTTCCGGATGGAGAGGGAAAATTTCTATTTTTCCCGAAAAGCGGAGACACTACACATCGCTTGCCCGATGAATACAGATTTTGAACGGGAAGAGGTCCGTAATTTATTGGTTAAAGGCATCGAACGGTTTCTCAAAGCCGATGCTAAAGCATACCTCCCGCAACGGATACGCATGTTGGCAGAACGCCACAAACTCAACTTCAATGATGTAAAAATCAATTCAAGTCGTGGCAGATGGGGCAGCTGTAGTACGCATCGCTCTATCAACCTCTCCTTCTATCTGATGCTACTCCCGTCCCACCTGATAGATTATGTCCTGCTACACGAATTAACCCATACCCTTGAGATGAACCACAGCGATCGTTTTTGGCGAAAACTGGACGAATTCACAGGCGGACAATCACTTGCCCTCCGACATGAACTAAAAGCCTTCAAAACGCATATCTAACCCCTATAACATAACAATCAGAGCGAGCCCCTGCGGGTCGGGCTATCCGCTGCGAGTTCCCGTCCTGAAATACAGTCCGGGAAGCTCTCCGCTTCTATCCCTCTCGCCTGGGTGCGGATTGCAGTGCTACTTGAGAATACAGCCTGCTCATCCGTTTGTACACCCTTATCACACGCAATTATTCATCCCTAAATAACATTAATTCCCTTCATTACTTAAGTAAACATCCCAAATAGGCCGAATAGCTTCAAAAAACGGGCATTGAGGAAATGAAGTCCACCACGCCCGTTTGCTTTAGTATTAGTGATTTAAGGAAGTAATGCGTTCCAATTGACAGGGTTTTCTAAGGTCGGTATTTTTGGAGAGTAGAGTTTAGCCATTGATATGGTTCAATACCTGCCTGTAAACAACTTCCAATCAGGGTGTGGAATATGCAGTTATCTTCGGCTCCCACTGTCGTTGCCGGAGAATAAATAATTCTTGCGCCCCAGAGTGATGGGACGTATGGCATTTTCGACACCGTTGTTGTCAATGTGATAGTACCCTTCTTTGCAATAACGGCTGATACGCGGCCACATGCCAAAAGCGTAGCTAATGGTGCTTGTTGCACAACTAAAAAAGTCATTATAAAACTTG
>JAUZOF010000739.1 GCA_030706585.1 Bacteroidota bacterium | reverse complement strand
CCTATAAATACAGTGCCCGCTTGCCTATCGCATCGGGATTTATTCAAAAAAAACTGGCTGAAACCGACTTGTTTAGATTTGCACTATTTTTGCGCGGAAATCCATTCTGGAATGCTCAGATTCAGCAGATTGATGTGCAACAGAATCAGGAGGTCATATTGATACCCACGGTGGGTGACCAGAAAATATTGTTAGGTAGGCTAACCGACTTTGAAGCAAAAATGGATAATCTCTTTGCGCTTTATAAACAGGGACTTAATCATTTCGGATGGAATAAATACAAAACAATCAATTTGCGTTATGACCGGCAAGTTATCTGCACACCCAATTAATACTTTAACCTATGGAACCTAAGGAATATATAGCAGCCATTGATTTTGGCTCATCGAAAATAGTCGGCATGGTTGGTGTCAAAAACCAAAACACGCTCGAAGTGGTTGCCGTGGAGAAACACGAGACCAGTAGTTGTGTGCGCCGTGGAAATATCCACAACGTAGAAGAAGCTGCCATTCAGATGAAGAAAATAGTCAGTTTGTTGGAGAATCGAATTCACCAAAAGCTGGAAAAAATCTATGTAGGAGTCTCGGGACAGTCTGTTATTTCCCAGAATGAGAAGGCTTACATCAGAATGGAGCATGAAACACAGGTAAATGAGATTGTCATCGACAATCTGGTAGAGGCCTGTCGTTTGCACAAATCCGATAATTACGAGATTCTGGATATTATTCCCAATGAATATAAACTGGATGGAAAAAAGACGGAGATCAATCCGATAGGTGTTACTTGCACCGAAATTGAGGGCCATTTCAAGTTGATCCTTGGACGTCCTACTTTGCTGCGTAATGTCAGCCGTGTGGTGGAAGAACGTTCCGGACTGGTATTGGCCGGATATAAAGTGTCACCTTTGGCAGCTGCATCAGTATTACTTAGCGAGGCCGATAAGGTGCTGGGTTGTGCTTTGATAGACTTTGGAGCAGCAACTACTACCGTTTCAGTTTACAAAGACGGATTATTACGCCACGTTGTCGTGATTCCTTTTGGCGGACAGGTGGTGACCCGTGATATCGGTAGTGAGAATCTGGTAGAAGCGGATGCTGAGAAGCTGAAAAACACCTATGGTAGTGCTATCTTTAATCCAGATTCTGATAATAAGATATTTAGCCCCCGTAATAGCGGCGGTGTGGATGGTCCAAAGATTGATCTTCATACGCTGAATAATATCATCGAAGCCCGAATGGTGGAGATTATCCAGAATGCGTGGGCGCAGATTGAGGCTTCAGGTTTCTCCAAACAACTGGGGGCGGGTATTTATGTTACCGGTGGTGCATCACAACTGCGCAACATTACCGACCTGATTAAACGCGAAACCGGAGTGGAGGCCAAAAAAGCACAAATCACCCGTCACATCACCAACGGAATGTCAACAGCCGAATCAATGCAGAATCCGGCCTATGCCGTGGTGCTAGGCTTGTTGATGACCGGTACGCAACCTTGTGTCAAAGTGGTGCCGAAAATTGAAGTTCCGGCAGTAGTGGAGAACGATGAGGAAATAGAAGATGATGTTGAAGAAGAAGTTCAACCTGTTGTAGAGACTAAAAAAGGGAAAAAGAAAACTGTATCGGAGCGACTCGGCGGTCTATTTGGCAGTCTGTTTGGTGAGATGGAGAATGACAATTCAGAAATGGCCTAATTATTCAGAACTATGGCAACAATAACTAACGATATACTGGACTTTGTTTTTACTCAGTCAAATGCCTCAATCATCAAGGTAATCGGTGTTGGTGGAGGTGGCGGTAATGCTGTTTCTCACATGTACAAAGAGGGAATCAACGACGTTTCTTTCGTACTTTGTAATACAGATAACCAGGCATTAAATAAATCTTCAATTCCCTATAAGATTCAGTTGGGAATGAAGACTACGGAAGGCCTTGGAGCCGGTAACCGTCCTGAGCGTGCCCGTGATGCCGCTGAAGAGAGTCTCGAGGACATCAATCTGATGCTGGACGATGGCACCAAAATGGTATTTATCACTGCCGG
>JAUZOF010000738.1 GCA_030706585.1 Bacteroidota bacterium | reverse complement strand
TTCCGCAAGGATATTTACAATGCAGTAGATTTGGGTTCCTTAGGTTTAAGTGAAAGACAGATTAAAGCGGTATTATATGTGAAAGAAAAAGGGCGGATAACCAATAGTGAGTATCAGGAAATTAATGGAATTGGCAAATCTGTTGCAATTGATGAATTGCGTAATTTGGTTGATAAACAGATATTGGTGAGAATTGGTGAAACAGGGAGAGGTACTTATTATGAATTGCCCAAATAAACGGCCGATAAACGACCGAAACAGCCGATTAACGACCGGAAGCCACGGAAATTAAGTTTGTGGAAATGGGGCATAAGAGGCAATGGTCGGGCAATAATTGGGCATTGTGTTCAATATCAAATTAATACCACAACCAGATGTTGAAGAGCGAAATTCAACATTGAATACCAATTCTGGTGGTCAGAAAACTAATTCAAGTGGTCAGATGAATATACCTGAGCAAGCGGGTTCTTCGTCAAATTAGGTGATAAATTAAGTCATATACCAATAGCTGACCTGAATATACTAGAGTAAGCGGCCCCATAGGTACTGAAGCAAGCGGCGTCACTATTTGATGCTTCTTTTTTAATATCTTTACGCATCCAGAGTAAAAAGAGAAGCTGACAATCCGGCACATGCGGCGCCACTATTATAGGCGGATTTGTAACAACGTATCTTTTCATAAAAAAGAGATGCTATGGCTTATACCCCCATTCCGATGTTATAAATTCGACACCTGTTGCAATTATTAAAAAAAGGGGAATCGAAACGTTCGATATCCAGAATACTTCATTCCGGAAAACACACAATTGATAAGTACGTTGATCGAATCAGTCAGTCAGGGCAAGAGCTTTCTGAACTTCTTCAATTTCCGGATGCTCAATTATTGGTACTGATGTATTCGCTTCGTAACGATCTAAAACCGGATCCCAGTCTACAATTTCTTCTCGCCAAACTTTCCTTGTATCAAAAAGAATTGACCAAAATTGGCTATAGCTGCTTAACTAATTGTCCGGAATAAGTTTGCAAGTCCACTTCCGGAAATAAGATGATTCTATCATTCACTTATCTCCCACGATAAACCAGAAGAGGGTGCTTCCATCTGAAGCACCCTCTTTTGTATATTTAAACCCTCATATTATTATTTCATAACTTCGGTAGCGATGAACTGTACCTGAGTTGTGTAAGTCCCTTTTTTCAAATCCTGATCAAAAAGACTTGTTCCATTCATATCACCTCTTTTGGTTCCCATCTCCCATTTTACGGTGAAACCGTTGTCGCTGAAATCACCTGCATTTGGATTGGTACCGTTATGACCGATCAAAATTCTTTCAGTGTTTGCAAGAGCCAGAGGAGCTGCAGCCGTATTGTTCTTGATCGGCTTAGTTCCGGTATAAGCTACGCTCAAACCTACATTATTCAATGGCATTATAGTTGTTCCGTCAGAGTGTTTGAAATCACTCACTGCCTTTGCACTCAAATTCCAGTTTGAAGTTGAAGAAACTGCACCTTTTGAAGTATATGACCCATCTGAACCCAAACCGTTTTTATAGTCACCCAAAGAAACGAAATCGAAAGTGATGCCTTTAGTGTCAAGCTGAAGTGCCAGAGTTGTTTTCAGATTTGCAGTAAGAGTGATTACCTGTGAGTCACTAACCGGTGTTTTACCGTCTCCTACTTTCTGTGCGAAAGAACCGAATGATGCTAAAGCGATTGCTGCGATTGATAATACTAACTTTTTCATGGTATTTATTTTTTTAATTTTTTATTTCACATTTACGTCAATAGTATTTCAATCACTGTGCCAAACATTGCATAACATTCATTTACTGACTATTAACATACAATCCACAGATATTAGACCTCTACAAAAACCGAATAACAAAATTCTTCATATTTGACACAATTTGCTTTAAAATACAACTATGTCATTGAATTTTAATGCTTTATAAAAACTAAAGACTATCCTTCGAAAACGAAGACCCCGAAGAGAAGATGTAATAAAATGAAGATCATTTTAGGGAATACAACAGTCTTCTATGGAAAACCTC
>JAUZOF010000737.1 GCA_030706585.1 Bacteroidota bacterium | reverse complement strand
TCGAAAGTTTATTTATCAGCAAAGGAGCAAGTCGCCCTGGCCAAAACCTATCAGCGGCAAGATAGCCTGCTGGCCGATGCGTTGAAGCGCGGTGCTGCGTTTTCAGAAATCGAGGCGATTGAGAACGAGCCCATAATCAGTCGTTACGACTCGTTGGTGAAAATCTCCGATTTTCAGGTCAGAAGCATTGCATACATCAACAATAAAATCGGTATGATGGATCAGATAAAACCGCTGACAGATGGGCAAAAGAAACAAATATCCGCTTTGTTTTTGCCCAAATGCGATGCCTCAGGATGCGTCTATGCCGATATTCTGAAACAAACTCTCCCTCAGGTTGTGTCCGATACGGCTTATTATGCGGGTCTGTTTGCATCGGAAATCCATCAAAAAGCGCTTGATGCCACAGACAAATATCCAAGAAACCGTACGCTTTCGCCATACATTCTCACAATCCCACAGGCGAAAAGGCTGATTTACCAATATCAGAAAGCAGTGATTGCAGCAGGATACGCCTATCACGACAAACTGGATGAAAGAGATAAACTTGTGTCTGATATAGACATCTATTACTTGCCGATTATCGACAGCGTATTGGTGAGCAGGGGCTTTATATCGCTCAATTCGCAGTTTTCGCTGGCTATTCAGCAAAGGAAGTTCTTGAAATTAAGCGTAGATCAAATCCAGAAACTGACCGAAAAAAATGCGGAAATTCAGAAATTACGCCGGGAATACAGTCTGAAAAATCCAGGGAAGGAATGCGACTCGAACGGATTTTACCGTCAGCACATACCCGGAATATTGAATGAGAACCAATACCGTACTATGTTGCAGCTTTGGCATCAGAATGAAGCGGATTACTCATGTGCCGACACCTGGGCTGAGATGAAACGACTTGGTGTGGCCAACGTCTCAGACAGCGCTTCTGTAAATAGGAGCTTGTATAGTTATTACATCAACAAATTAGTGATCGAAGATATATATGCCAATAAGAGCGAAGTGAGAAGCCAGAAGCTGTGGGAAAACGATTTTTTCAAGCCTGAAAGCTTAAAGACGCTGGAGCAGGCAATACAGAACGAGAAGGCAAAGAGCGCTTCCCAATCGGGATCTAATGCCTCTTTTGTATGGTAATTTCAACAAAAAAAAGAAAGATTATGAGACAGATATTCGTAATTCTATTATTCATGTGCAGCGTGGCGGCTTTTACCCAAAGCCCTGTCCCGAACGGCAACAGTGATTTGCTTAGAGCCAGAAGTATGATGGATAAGAGGTTTTCGACCTACGATCCATTCAAGGCATTGGCTCTTTACAAGCAGTTGGCCGATGCAGGCAACCCCGAAGCCATGAATGCTTTGGGTATTATCTACAGCCGAGGGTTATGCGATAGTGTAAACCATGCTGCCGCTTTGAGGTGGTTTGGTTTGTCGGCAGAAGGCGGTTATGCTAATGCGTGGACCAATCTGGGCATCATGTACAAAGACGGACTGGGTACGGAGCAAGATATGGCCAAAGCTTACCAATGTTTTTCCACCGGAGCTGGAATGGGATCCCCGTCCGCAATTTATTCGCAAGGCTATATGCTCTACAAAGGACTGGGGTGCGTGCAAAGCTACGAAAAGGCCGTGGCATTGTTCCGGAAAAGCATACCGATGGGCAGCCTCGGTTCAATGTATATGCTTGGCCTGTGCTATCGCAATGGCTACGGTATTACCCAGAACGCCGATAGCGCCCGCTATTGGTTGTTGAGTGCTTCAGAGGCCGGATATAGGCCGGCTGCCGATGAGCTGATGACCAAAGAGCCGGAGAACACCAGTGTAGCCGCTACATCCGTCAAGAAAGTGCAAAGCAAGTCGGGTGTGAAAAATCCCACAACTTACACATCTTTCAAGAAGATCAAACATCAGTTGCGATCCAAAGAACCTGGCATCGGAGGCTACTATACAGGCTATGCCATCAAATACGACTGGAGCGGGAAGAATGCCATCGGTAAGTCGTGCCTTACCCTGCAATTATCGCAAAAAGATAGTCTGCTCGTAGGAATGTGGGTAGAGGAC
>JAUZOF010000736.1 GCA_030706585.1 Bacteroidota bacterium | reverse complement strand
CCGTCGCTCTGACAATGGATGTTCCATTTACAATCCTTTTGTTGAAAACTATATCATGGATGAATTTGCCACTGAAATTGGCGCTGAAGTTGATCTGCAACACAAAGGTTTTATCGGCGTACTCGGCGTTACGAATGGTGAAATTAAAGGTGACATTGGCGGACTTTCTCCTACGCCATCTACTGCAAGTGCAAATCCGTATCCTTCGGAAGGAAACCGTCATCCATCTATTTTAGGTAAATTGGGTTATGATAAGCAACTAACGGATAAATTTCGTTTGAGAGTGTCTGCTTCCGGCTATTATAATTCAGGGGCAATGTCCAGCACCTTATTTGGAGGAGACCGTGGTGGATCTCACTATTTTGGTGTGATTGAAAATGCGATCTCGACTTCGGCTGCATTCTCCGGTCGCTTCAATCCGGGCTTTACAGATAAGATTGGAACTGCAATGGGTAACTTACTCTTGAAATATAAATTGATGGAAGGGCTAAGCCTTGAATCGTTTACAACTTATGAATCAGCAAAAGGCAGAGCCCAGAAAGAGACTTTAGGTGACCGTACCGCTACCCAGTTTGCTGAAGATTTTGTTCTTCGGCTTGGTAAGAATGAAAACTTCTGGTTAGGAGGAAGATACAATACCGTGACTTCAGGTATGTCGACTTTGACTGCATCTTCTACAAATACATGGTCTAAATTGCCGGATGCAACGATCAATCGTCTTGCAATCAGTGGCGGTTGGTATATGACCAAGAATGTCATGGCGAAAGTGGAATATGTCAATCAGGAGTACAAAGACTTCGATGCAAAAGACATTCGCAATGGTGGTAAATTCAACGGCGTTGTTTTTGAAGCTGTGGTCGGATTCTAAATAGTTTATTATAAAGGGAAAGGGGTGTATTTCATATACTTAACATCATTCTTTTTGAAAAGGAGGAATTAGTGAGTATTTTCGAACTACATCTCTTTCTTGTTGTATATCAGATGGACTAACCTTGTTGTTATGATCTTTTTTCGCAGACATATTATTCTACAAATGCTAATGTTGTTGGCCATGGTCCAATCCACTCCATGTTTTGCCCGGAATGTAAGGAATGCTAATAATCTTGCTGTTTCGTTGCAATCGATGGCGATTACCGGTCATACCAATATCAATAGTTTCTGGTTAAAATATGCTGATCATGAAAGCGCAATAAAGGGCACTTCGGATGAAAACCTTTCAGAAGGGAATGTCCGGGCGTTGTCTTTTAATATACCTTTCCGTGGATTTGTCTTTAGCAACAGTCTGATGCGAAATGATTTTCTGAAGATGGTCAAAGCCAGTGTCTATCCGGATATTCCGGTTCAGATCAAAGGCCTGAAAGATTTCTCAGAACTGAAAGACGATTCACAGGAGTTGGTTGAGGCAAATATTACTCTGGCAGGAGTAACCCGCTTGGTTAGCCTGACTTGTAAGGTGAAAAAAACAGATCAAAACACTTTTCAAATCAGAGGCAGTAAATCCCTGTCTCTCTCTGATTTCAACATTATTGCTCCCTCTAAATTTTTTGGCATGGTGAAGGTAAATGATGAGATATCCATTTCCTTCGATCTTAAACTGAGTGCCGGAAACTAATATTCTACAACAACTCCAGAAGTTCTTTCCAACTATTTAGCTTTTCCTCAAACGGTTTGGTATTCGTCGGGCTGGTCGAAGGCATGGTTATACAATGAAAATGACGCAACGACTTCAGATGTTTATGGAAGAGCTTTTCCGCAGGTTGCCCGTTGAAGACGATGGCTTGGATGGAGGGATTTTCCTGTAATAGTTTAGCAATCGCATTAGGTTCTTCGTAACGGATCGCACTGTCCAGACTTCCCGGTCTCACACAGGTGTGACACACATCCCACAGCGCGATGCTCATGTCGCAAATCAGTTGTTTTTTCTCTTCGTAAACGGTAGGACACGCTACTCCTTTTAAAGTCGCGAGTATTTCACGAGACGCGTCCGGACTCATTCGGAGCGTCCAGCTTGCCGAGAATCCGAACTTTGTGCTCGGCCGTCCGTACCTCGAGCGCGCGG
>JAUZOF010000735.1 GCA_030706585.1 Bacteroidota bacterium | reverse complement strand
TTACTGACTTCTGTAACTTTAGTATTGAGATAAAACGAGATACCTTTCTTTGTGTATTCTGTCCGGAGCATGGCAGATGTTTCTTTGTCCATTGCGCCCAATATTTCGGGCATCATCTCAATAACATGCACCTTTACTCCCATACTATTAAAAAAAGAGGCAAATTCCATCCCGATTACGCCGCCGCCTATAATGGCAAGCGATTGAGGAGTTGCCGTGTTGTCCAGGGCTTCTTTCGAAGTCCAATAATCGACTGTTGAAAGCCCTTTGATAGGTGGTATGACGACATCGGAACCGTTACAAAGTAAAAGATAGCGTACATCGTATCGTTCGTTATTGCAAGCGATGCTGATCATCTCTTTCCCGTTTTCGATAGAGGCTTCACCTTCGATGATTGAAACGCCGGCGGCAATCAGCTTCATTCTGACTCCGGCCGTCAGTTTCTTCACCACCTTGTTTTTACGGCCAATGATTTTATCCAGCGCAAACGAAGGTGTGCCCTCAATATTAATGCCATATTTGGAAGCACCTTTGGCATTATCTGATAGTTTGGCGGAATAGAGTAGGGTCTTGGAAGGAATACAACCCTCGTTCAGACATACTCCTCCAATAGCTTTTTTCTCGAATAGAACAGTTTTCAGACCGTTTGTAGCAGCCCTTTCGGCTGCATTGTAACCGGCAGGTCCCCCGCCGATGATTGCTATATCATATTCCATAATTACATTGATTTTCGTGAGTAGAATCACAAATATAAACAGGATTACAGCGATTGATAAAAACAGGGTTCTACTTTTACGGACTATTACGACATTTCATAATCAGTGTGTGGCATCGTTGCAATTGTTTGTTACGTATAGATGAATTTATCTGAATTGTTAAAATTTAACACTTACTTATTGTAAAAGTGTTGTTATCTTTGCAGCGTGAATATGAGAGCATCTGTCAAAAATATTGTCGGCACCTTTATTATCCTGCTGATTGCCCTGCAAGTGGTCAATCTCAGTATCGATTCGGTCGATTTCTATACACAGGTCAACAGCCATTCTACTATGGATGATCAGGACTACACCGACTCCATGCTCGAATTTGTGGTGGAGAACATGCTCGGTTTTTCCAAACACACCCTTCACGACAAAGCCAACAACAACAGCACCTCCAAAATGCAGCAGAACGGCATGCACTGGGATGTGAAACTCTTTTATACCACTACGCCCAAATCGGCTGTGAAAGAGTTGTCCGACAACCGCTTGTCTTATTTCATCACCAACGATAAGGCTGTAACGCTTTACTACAGCGAGGTTAGTCCCAAGCCTCCGCAATTCATCTTTGCCTGATCTTCCGATCGGGATCAATCTCTTTATACTTCTTTTGTGCCGTCGCTCTTTCCCTGACCGAAAAGTGACCTGACACGTGCTTATACATTCAAAAAGTGTATAATGTATATGACGTTTCGCATTTGATGACCTCTCCTCACGACGACCACCTCCCCTTGGGGGAGGTGGTTGGGAGTAGAGGTTAAAATTGAGATTTATACACACACCATCATTTTAGATTGACTATGAGAAAAATTGTAATAGTTTTAACGACTTGCCTGGGCTTGCTGTATCCTTACAATAGCCGGGCACAAGGCATCACAGGTCTGCGGACCGATACGATAACGATGCGGCTGGACAGCGCGGAAAATATCTTTGTCCGCAAAAATTTCACCTTGCTGGCGCAGCGTTACAATATCGACGCTCAGAAGGCGCTGGTGATTCAATCCAAGTTATTTCCTAATCCCACATTAAATTTTAGCACGCCTATCTACCAAACGGCTACCCACAAATATTTTCCGATGGGAAAGGAGGGCGAAATTTCCATGGGATTGTCGCAGGTCATTATGCTGGCCAACAAACATAACAAACAACTGAAAATTGCACAATCGAATGCGGAACTGTCCGAATACCAGTTTTATGATTTACTTCGGACACTGAAGCATACCTTGCGAAGCGATTTTTTCAACATTCACTACCTGATGCAATCGGCCAAAGTGTATCAAACCGAAATAGACGGCTTGCAGCGT
>JAUZOF010000734.1 GCA_030706585.1 Bacteroidota bacterium | reverse complement strand
GGCGCCAACGGCTATCTGCTTGAACAATTCCTTTCGCCGGTGAGTAATATCCGTACAGATAGTTATGGCGGAAGCATTGAAAATCGTTGCCGGTTTGTATTGGAAGTGGTAGAAGCTGTTGCGGAAGCCATTGGAAGGGGGAAAACCGGAATTCGTTTATCCCCGTATGGAGTGGCCAGTGACATGCCACATTATCCCGAGATAGACGCCACCTACAGATATCTGGCCACGGAATTGAATAAACTCGACATTGCCTACATCCACTTAGTGGACCATTCGGCAATGGGTGCGCCGACTGTTCCTCTGGAAATAAAAACGGCCATCAGGACTCTTTTCAAAAACACCATCATACTGGCCGGCGGATACAATAAAGAGAAAGCCGAGTCAGATATTGAAAGTGGGTTTGGCGACCTGATTGCTTTTGGCCGTCCGTTCATCAATAATCCTGATTTGGTTGACCGACTCAAAAATGACTATCCCCTCTCGCAGGAGTTACATATGGATTTATTTTATTCCGCAGATGAAAAGGGATACACGGATTATCCCTCCTATAAAAAGGAATAACCGGGATAAGCATTAAGAGCCCTCTACCAAAACCGGTCGAGGGCTCTTGCTTTTTTGTCAGCTCAATATTTCAGCCACTTCAGCAGCTCACGGTAATTCACCTTTTTCCCATACATCAGAATACCTGTGCGGTAAATCTTCGCCGCCATCCAAGTCGTTCCGATGAAAGTGATAATCAGCAATGTCAGCGACAATAGCTTCTCCCAGAGCGGTACATCAAACGGCAGCCTCACCATCATCACAATCGGAGATGTGAAAGGAATCAACGAGCACCAGAAAGCCAGCGGTCCGTCAGGATTCTGCGCACTGTAAATGCCCGCATACATTGCAAAAATAATCGGAATGGTGATGGGCAACATAAACTGCTGCGTATCTGTCTCGCTATCCACAGCCGAGCCGACAGCGGCAAACAACGAAGCGTACAGCAAATATCCGCCCAGAAAATAGAGTACAAAATAGAGAATTATCTCTGCCAGGTTGACGCCTCCCATCATTTGCAGAATTCCGGGAGCCTGAGCGGAAGCCGTTGCGAGCAAGGGCATTCCCGTAGTCAATGCGACCACCATTAATATCCCTAACGAGAGAATTACCCAAAGCAGAAACTGTGTCAGTCCGACCAGGGCGATTCCTATGATTTTCCCCAACATCAACTCAATGGGTTTTACCGATGAGACCAACACCTCTACAATTCGCGAACTCTTTTCTTCCATTACACCCCGCATGACCATCGCACCGTACATGAAAATAAACATGTAAATCATGAACGTGGCTACCAGCCCAACAGCAGTGGCAAACTCGCTTGATGCGGCCTTCTCCTTCCCATTATCATTTCGCTTAATGGTCTTGATATTCAACTCAATCTGTGAATCCTGAATAATCTTTTTCAGGTCGGGAATGTTATACGAAGCCAGCTTCTCATTGCTCAGATACTTACTTAACTGGTCAGATATATAGCCTTTCAGGTCAGTCGTTATCTGCGTCTCGGAATAGATGGTAATCTTATCGGGGTGTTGCAGCAAGTCGGCATCAATCATTACAAAGGCATAAATATCCTTGTGGTCATTGGGATTGAAGGTGCCAACCTCCTTTTTCATGTTGATAAAATGATAGTTATCCCGGTCTTTCAGTACCGCGCCGTACTTTCCGGTCACATCAATCAGGGCGATATTTTTCACCTCGGTATCTTTAAACGTCGAAAGCCACAGCGGCATCGCCACCAGCAAGACAATCAACAGCGGGGTCAGAAACGTAAAGATGATGAACGATTTTTTATTCACCCTTCGCAGGTACTCTTTTTGAATAATCAGTCCGATTTTGCCCATAACTTACTCATTTGGGTGGTTAACAACCTTGATAAAAATATCCTCCATACCGGGAAGTTCTTCTTCGAATGCAATCACTTCGTATCGTTCAATCAATGTTTTAATCAATTGCTGAACGGAGATATTCTCCTCCTTTTGCAAACGCACTTCCAGGTTACCTGATTTGAGATTCGTTTCC
>JAUZOF010000733.1 GCA_030706585.1 Bacteroidota bacterium | reverse complement strand
TACGTGGGCGATATTGTGGATGGCAAACGCAAGGCCGAACTGTTGCGCCTGATAGCTCAGGTGGAAAAGGTGGACATTGCCCAAACCATTGCGGTGGGTGATGGTGCCAACGACCTTCCGATGCTGGGTGTTGCCGGATTGGGAATTGCTTTTCATGCCAAACCCAAGGTGAAGGAAAATGCCCGTCAGTCGCTTTCTACAATTGGGTTGGACGGTATTCTCTATTTTCTTGGTTTCAAGGATTCGTATCTGAATGAATAACACCATCACTCTTCGCAAAATTCAACCGGACGACAATCTGGAGTTGGCTGGATTAATCCGTAGCGTATTGAGCGAGCACGATGTTGCCCGTCCGGGCACGGTGTTTACTGATCCAACTACCGACGCGCTTTATCAGCTGTTTCAAACTCCCTGCTCGGTATATTGGGTCGTGGAAGTCGATGGTAAGCTGTCTGGTGGTTGCGGTGTTTTTCCTACTGAAGGTCTACCCGAAGGGTGTGCTGAACTGGTGAAATTCTATGTTCTGGCAGGCCAGCGAGGTTCCGGGTTGGGAAAATTGTTGATGCAGAAATGCTTTGAATCGGCCGTGGAGTTGGGTTATACACAACTCTATCTCGAAAGTTTTCCCGAACTGGCCAAAGCTGTCGGAATGTATGAGAAAGCCGGCTTTCACATGATTCCTCACCCGTTGGGTAATTCCGGTCATACGGCTTGTACGCTCTGGATGGTGAAAGATCTCAATAGTAATGAGTAATGAGAAATGGGAAGTGCCTGTAAAAAGGAGCTTCCCGTTTTTTATTGTTGCGAACCGTAATCAGAGAGGCTTATCGCAGCACCTGATCGTAGATGGCTCTTACTTTCTTTCCGGCATCTTCCCAGGTAATCCGGTCTACTTCGGCACGACCTTCTTCGCGCAGGCTTTTGTACATCGCCGGATATTTTACAATGGAATAGATGGCATCAGCCATGGCGTCGATATCCCAATAATCTGTTTTGATGGCATGGGTGAGAATCTCCGCACATCCCGATTGCTTGGAAATAATCGTCGGCGTTCCTACCTGCATGGCTTCGAGTGGCGAAATACCGAACGGTTCCGATACCGAAGGCATAATGTAAACATCACTTTGAGCCAGCATATTGTGCACTTCTGGCCCTTTCAGAAATCCCGTAAAATGAAACCGGTCAGCAATGCCTCTCTGGGCGACCAAATGAATCATCTGGTTCATCATGTCGCCGCTTCCGGCCATTACAAAGCGTACGTGGCGTGTCTTTTGCAAAACGCGGGCGGCCGCTTCCACAAAATATTCGGGTCCTTTTTGCATGGTGATACGCCCTAGAAATGTTACGACCTTGTCTTTTCGCGGTTGTTTTATGAATGAATCGGCGTTGCCAAGCGGCTCAACGGCGTTATGTACAGTGGTCACCTTGCGTGGGTCGATATGGTACTTCTCGATGACGATCTGGCGGGTTAGGTTACTCACGGTAATAATGTGATCCGCAGTGTCCATGCCTCTTTTTTCGATGCCGTAAACTGTTGGATTTACATTACCGCGACTGCGGTCAAAATCAGTGGCATGCACATGTATTACGAGTGGTTTTCCTGTTATTTGTTTGGCGAAAATCCCGGCCGGATAAGTGAGCCAGTCGTGTGAGTGGATAATATCGAACGGATAGGCATGGGCAATAACACTTGCTGCCGCTTCGTAATTGGATATCTCTTCCAACAGATTGTCCGGATAGCGTCCGGAGAAACCGATGCAGCCCAATTCGTTGGTGCCGATACGGCTGTAGTCGTAGCGAATGCGGTTACGCAGGTGGTAATATTCATCCGGATGCATAGAGCTTCCAATGCGTTCATTCACAAAATTCCATTCAACATCCCGCCAAACGACAGGAACATTACATGCTCCTATGATTTTGAGAAAACTCTGATCTTCATCTCCGTGTGGGCGTGGAATAACAAAGGTGATCTCCATATCCGACTGGAGAGCCATTCCACGGGTGAGTCCGTAACTTGCAGTTCCCAAACCACCAAGGATATGCGGAGGAAACTCCCATCCAAACATTAATG
>JAUZOF010000732.1 GCA_030706585.1 Bacteroidota bacterium | reverse complement strand
TTCTGAATATAATCGGTGCTCATTCCTCCTTATTGGAGCTTGAGAATGTAAGGATACTTAAAGGTATGCGCAACAGTGTAAATAGAATTGTAAATTGTGAAACAGCAAACCTTGAGAAAACTGTAAATGCATCTTTACGGCAAGTTGAAAATATAAGGTACATCAGCAAGCAAGCTCATGTGCTGGATAAAAAGAAACATGAAGTATTATTCAGATTTACCGGGTCTTTCCTGCGTTTATTGGAACAAGGCAATTCTGATATTTCCTTTCCGGTGAAAGGATTGATTACTCCCCGAAATGAGCGACTCGCTCATGTGATGCAGTACTTAAAGTCGAATTTTAAAGAGGATATCAGTCTGAAGACTGTTGCTTCCGAATTTGGGTTCACGGAAAGAAATCTGACACGACTGTTTAAGAAGGAAAATGTCAGCTTCAATAACTGTCTCAACTATATCCGGATTGTGAAAGCACTGGAGCTTTTCGCGGAACATTTCAGCCATATTGAGCAGGTAGCGTATGATGTAGGATACAATTCTGCCGGCAATTTCAGCAGAACCTTTAAAAAATTCACCGGTTATACACCGAGCGAATACCTCAAAAGGAATAGTAATAACAGCATCAGTCAATACCCCCTTTTCTCCTCATAAACAATTTCACCCCTCTACCCATACCATAAAAAGCAATCAGCACCAGAATGATAAAGGCCCCCGAAGGAACATTGAGGAAATAAGAGATAAAGAGGCCGACGAGGCAACCGACCACTCCGATAATTACAGAATAGATAATGATTTTCCGGAAGTCGTAGGTAAAAATATTGGCTGTAATCTGGGGAATAGTGACCAGCGACATCAGCAGCACAATCCCCACCAGACGAATGGAAAAGACAATGGTGGTGGAGATGAAAAACATCATCAGATACTCGATGAATTTCACCGGCAGTTTCTGGATACGGGCATATTCGGCATCAAATGCGGTATAGAGAATGGGGCGGTAAAGCAGTCCAAAAGTTAGAATCAAAGCAAGAGCAAGTGCGGCAAAAAGCAGAATGTCTTTACCCGTAATGGTTAGGATATTACCAAACAGGAATTCACTCATGCCCACCGTATAGCCAGGGGTAAGAAATAGGAAAAGAATCCCCAATGCCATCCCCAGCGCCCAAAGCACTGCAATGGCAGAGTCTTCCCTTAGTTTGTGTTTGGTAGATAAGTATTCTACCCCAAAACCTGATGCAATAGCAAAACACCAGGCGGTAAATACCGGATTTAATCCCAGAAAAACGCCCAAACCAATTCCTCCAAAGGAAGCGTGCGTAATTCCCCCGCTGATAAACACCAGACGACGAACCACGATGTATGCCCCGACAATTCCGCAAGCTATACTGACCAATATCCCGCCTATCAGAGCATTTTGGAAAAAATCGTATTGAAGTAGTTCAATCCTAACGACAAGGTGTGGTGTAAGTTACATTGTATGCAATAACAGGCTTTCCGCTCAATTGTTTGCCATCGACTCGATTTTCTCAGCCAACTGAGCCACAATGCGGTCAATATCTTCCCGAGTGTTCAATTCGGAAGCATCAAAGACCAGCGTTGCTCTTTCGTAGAAAGGCTCCCGTTTAGCCAGAGCTTCCGTGATAAAGGCAAGAATCTCTTCATCCGACTTATCCTTGAGTAACGGGCGTGACTGCTTGGCCTGGCAAAGACGTTCTGACAATACCGTCGGACTCACTTTCAGGTAAATGGAAATGCCATTTTCTCCCATAAACTCAATGTTGTCAAAAAAGCAGGGAGTACCACCACCGACTGAAATCAATGCGTCTTCAAATTCACCCACTTCGTGTAGCGCCTCTTTTTCAATTTTACGAAAGCCTGCTTCACCGCTATCGGCAAAAATCTGGTTGATGGTCTTGTGGTGACGGTGCTCGATAAACCAGTCGAGATCGGTAAAAGAGAGGTTCAGACGCTGCGCCAGCTTCTTGCCCACTGTCGTCTTACCCGCACCCATATATCCCATGAGGAAAATTCGTTTCATTGTCTTGTATCTTTTTTTGTATCACAGAGAACCACGGAGGTTTTCACAGAGAGCCACAGA
>JAUZOF010000731.1 GCA_030706585.1 Bacteroidota bacterium | reverse complement strand
GTAGCCCGAATTAAAACCAGACCATGCCACTTTTTTTGTTTTTACCGGTAGATTCCATGAAGTACTTTCGCTGTCTATGTGTTTGACCCCTTCGGGTAAAGCATAACGGATAGCAACCCCATCATTATAGACACGCACAATAAGCTTAAAGGCCTTTCCTGCAGTTTCAATAGGCATTACAGCCTCATTTCCAACATTGTATGCTATAGAATGATTTCCAAAAACGGGATAACTTTCATCTATTTTAGTAAGAGTTGCCTTTGATACAATTTTGGCACCATTCCCTAAATCAATATTATCGACTACAATACCTAAAGGTGATGTTTCTAACACCCGAATGCCATCAGAATTGATAGAATACGAGAGTCGACCTTCGTGCGTAACAGAAACCCAAACGGAAAGCTGTTTGTTGGGGCTAATGATTTTAATTCCCTTTTCGGCGAAAGCCGCATGGACTCCGCTAATTAAAAACATTAATATGACAGTTAGTTTAGTTGTTTTTCTCATTTTTCATCTTTTTATTCACATACATAAATTACTATGTTGTTATTGAAATATCTTCTGTCATTTTCTGGAATAGCGATATTGAAAGGAATCCACATCCACAAATCCTTCATCCGCCTGGGTATTGAAATTAAAAATTCCAATCCGGTCGCCACGATAACTGCCCCATGTCAATCGAGACTTACCTCCGAACGAAATGAACTTTTTTCCATCAAGGCTATAGGAGTAGCTACTAACACCATCAATACCCCAGCTTGAACGAATCCAAATATTTTTTCCGCTTAATACCACGCCCAAGGCTTCATCATTGTTTTGGTTATATATCAATTTCCTGACACCATTTTCCTGTTTTATACCCAACCAACTGAAAGATACGGTTGAGAAGTGGGTAAGCACTGTAGCTTGTCAATCGGCCATTACACTGATATCCAACTTCACAGTCACCCTGTTTTCAGGGGTTCTCAGACTTCGTTGCGTAAGGGTATTTCCTGCCCGGAGCAGAATATTTTTGCCTTCTTCCGGTCGAATGGGACGGAAAGCATGTAACCGCAGGTAACCTTTTCGTTCGGTCAACGACCATTTCTCTGCCCTTGGCTGATAATTCCACTCCCATTGGGGAAGCAATATCCCGGACGAAAAATCATCATCGGTTTGAAATTTGATTTTCGGGTTACCCTGTTTAATCGGCTTTGGAGCTTTCCACACCATATTACCAATAGTATCTTTGCCTACTTCGCCTATAATCGGCCATCCGTCTACCCAATTAACCGGAAGCAAGCTGGCAACACGCCCTTCCCAGTCTCCGGAACCGTGATGTGTAAAGAACCACCAACTCCCGTCCGTCAAACCTATCAAACCTCCCTGATTGGGTTCTTTGTCTTTGGGTCGATTGACATGGTTCAACTGTTTTACCTCGTAGGGTCCGTAAATGCTTTTTGAACGCTGCATCATGATAACGCGTCCCTCGTCTTTCACCTGACTAAAAAAATGGTAATACAAACCATTGATTTTATAGAGTTTATTTGCTTCGCTTCCTTTAGCCTGATAAATAATGGAGTCGGATTCCAACACCAAACTTTTGCCATCGGGAGTCATTTTAAACAGATGAATATTGTAATGTCGCTGATTCTTGGCATCTAACCCGAAGTTTGTCGCTACAAAATAGAGTTGCCCATCGTCATCGCAAAAGGAGCAGCAATCGTCCCACCCCTTCACTTTCCAAAGCTGATGCAGCGGTTCCCACGGCCCGGCTGGATTTGTAGCCGAACTCATAAAGAAACCATCGTCGGGCGTACCGAAATAGACCCAAAACTTATTTTTGTAATAACGTATCGAACCCGCCCATACTCCTTTCCCATAGCAGTTCATCCGGTCCCAGTTCATCGAGGGGCTGATACGCGTAAGATCATCCGCCACATGCCCGATAATTTCCCAATTGACCAAATCTTTGGAATGAAGCACCACCATGCCGGGCGAAAACTGCATGGTGGAAGAAATAGCGTAAAAGTCATTGCCCACGCGGATAGCATCAATATCGCTGATATCGCCCGGAATAACCGGATTGACATAAGTACCATCGCCCTGATCGCC
>JAUZOF010000730.1 GCA_030706585.1 Bacteroidota bacterium | reverse complement strand
AGTTGGAAGCTTTCTCCAAATTCGGATCAGACCTCGACGCAGCTACCAAAAATGTATTGGAAAAAGGTGCCCGCAACGTGGAGATCCTGAAACAGGGATTGTTTTCACCGGTACGTGTGGAGAAACAGATTGCAATCCTTTATTGTGGTACCCGTGGATTGATGATGGATGTTCCGGTAGGTCGTGTGGATGAGTTTGAAGCAGAATTTATCCGTGTGCTTGAGGCTCAACACAATAACGTTCTGGAAACATTGAGCCGTGGTGAAATCAACGATAGCGTAACTCAGGTACTGGAAGCAGTGGCTAAAGACGTTTCTGCGAAGTTCAAAGCATAAGCCCATAAACGAATAGAATATGGCGAATTTAAAAGAAATACGAACCCGGATCGCATCTGTAAAGTCCACTCAGCAGGTGACCGGAGCCATGAAACTGGTTTCGGCAGCCAAATTGCGGAAAGCGCAGGATGCGATTATCCAGATTCGTCCTTATGCTGAGAAGCTGCAAAGTGTTTTAGCTCATATTACGCAAAATGTCGAGCCGGGCATGAACCAGAAGTATGCCCAGCGTCAGGCTGTTAACCGTGTATTGATCATTGCCATTTCCTCAAACCGAGGGCTGTGTGGCGGATTCAATATCAATGTGGTTAAGAAAACTGTAGAATTGCTGAACACTACGTATGCCGATCATTACCGTCGTGGCATGGTGGATATCTTGGCCATTGGTAAGAAAGCGGGAGATGCACTGAAGGCAAGAAACATCCGGAATATTAAGGTGAATACCGAAATATACGACGATCTGACATTTAACTCTGTTACTGCTGTGGCATCAAAGGTCATGGAACAGTATGCTGATGGAACTTATGATCAGGTGGAGATGATTTACAATCAGTTTAAAAATGCCGCTGTGCAGAAACTGGTCGTAGAGCAATTCCTACCTGTCGTGGAGTCAGATTCTTCTGTGTCAGCTCATCAGGGAATGAAACCGGTTTACTTTTTTGAACCATCGGTGGAGGAAATCGTAAACGTAGTGTTCCCGAAAGCATTAAAAGTTCAGTTTTACAAAGCAATGACCGATTCTTTCGCTTCTGAACATGGAGCGCGTATGACGGCCATGCATAAAGCCACTGACAATGCCGCGGAGTTGATAAAAACGCTGAACCTGACCTACAACAAAGCGCGTCAGGCATCGATTACCAACGAAATTCTCGAGATCGTAAGTGGAGCTAATGCTCTGAACGGATAAATCCGGTTTTTTGAGCCAATAGAGATTAGCTTGTTGGCTTGAATAAAAATTGAAAACAGTTTTAATTTAAATGGCTTTGTTTGAAGCCAAGGCTAACAGCTATTATTCAAAAGCAATAAACAACAAAAAGATATGAGTCAGTCTATAGGCAAAATCATACAGGTAATCGGACCTGTGGTTGACGTTAGTTTTGAGCAGTCCGGAGGTGATTTGCCCAAAATCTATGACGCACTTGAAGTAAAAAGAGAAAACGAACAGCCGTTGATCCTTGAATGTCAGCAACATATCGGTGAGAGTACTGTGCGTACCATCGCGATGGACTCAACTGACGGACTCTGGCGCGGTATGGAGGTTGTGGCAACCGGTAAAGCGATCTCGGTTCCTACGGGAGGCCAGATTCGCGGTCGTCTATTGAACGTAATCGGTGAGGCCATCGACGGTATCGGAAGTCTTACCAAAGAGACATCTTACGAAATCCACAACAAACCTCCGAAGTTTGAAGACCTTTCTACAGAGAAAGAGGTACTTCTTACCGGGATTAAGGTAATCGACTTGTTGGAACCTTATTCAAAGGGAGGTAAAATCGGTCTTTTCGGTGGTGCTGGTGTGGGTAAAACCGTATTGATCATGGAGCTGATCAATAACATTGCAAAGAAATACGACGGTCAGTCGGTATTCGCCGGAGTAGGGGAGCGTACCCGTGAAGGTAATGACCTGCTTCGTGAGATGATCGAGTCTGACGTAATCAAATACGGTGAAGCGTTTAAAGAAGATATGGCCAAAGGCGGTTGGGATTTGAGTCTGGTGGATGAAAAAGCATTGGCAGATTCTAAAGCAACCCTCGTGTTCGGT
>JAUZOF010000073.1 GCA_030706585.1 Bacteroidota bacterium | reverse complement strand
GGTTGGGCGCGTACTTACCCGAACCTGATGACATACGAAGGAGTGCGGGGGGCAGAATGGTACAACAACGGACCCGAATTCACCACGACAGCACCCGAACATAACACCGTGTTGCCGTTTACCCGTAACGTGGTTGGTGCAATGGATTATACGCCGGTAACGTTTACCAATTCTCAGTTTCCGCACACCACTTCCTACGGACACGAACTGGCGCTGAGCGTTGTCTTTGAATCCGGAATCCTGCATTTTGCGGACAGACCCGAAGGGTATTACACGTTGCCCGATGCTGCCCGCACTTTCCTGAAAGAGGTGCCGAATACGTGGGACAACACCAAACTCCTTGATGGTTACCCCGGTAAATACATCATCATTGCCCGTCAGAAAGGCAACGACTGGTACATTGGAGGCATTAGCGCCGAAAATATGCGTGAAAAGAAAACAAAACTGGAGTTCAAATTTCTGCCTGAAGGTGTGAAATATAAGCTGACGTTGATTGCCGATGGCAAACACGATAAAGAGTTCGCTACGCAATATCTGGTGGTAGATAAATCATCATCAGTAGATGTTAATATGCTCCGGAGAGGAGGATTTGTTGCCTGCCTGAGACCCTTGTTTTGAGACTAACCAATAGATTATTAATTAAATATACATGGAAACAGCAATGTTTAAGAATTTTGTGAAAGGCATTTGTGTGTCTGCTTTTTTGTTGTTGGCTGCAACATCCCGGGGGCAACAGCTGCCCTATCAAAACCCGAACCTGAGTTCCGAAACGCGAGCCAAAGACCTTATTTCGCGATTGACGCTTACAGAAAAAGCGACACTGATGTGCGATCAGTCAGACGCAATTCCTCGTTTGGGAATTAAGAAATTTAACTGGTGGAGCGAAGCTCTTCACGGCTTAGCTAACAATGATAACGTGACTGTATTCCCCGAGCCAATCGGGATGGCCGCCTCTTTTAACGATGCACTACTATATCGTATTTACAGTGCAGTTTCCGATGAAACACGTGCCAAATACAACGAGTCAATGAGTAGAGGGGAGGAAAATAAACGTTTCCTGAGCCTTTCTATTTGGACTCCCAATGTAAATATTTTTCGAGATCCTCGTTGGGGACGTGGACAAGAAACTTATGGAGAAGATCCTTACCTGACTTCACGCATGGGAGTTCAGGTCGTAAAAGGTCTGCAAGGACCGGAAGATGCCAAATACAGGAAGCTGCTGGCTTGCGCCAAACATTTTGCTGTTCATTCAGGGCCGGAATGGAGCCGACATACATTAAATGTAAATAATGTAGATCCCCGGGAGTTATGGGAAACCTATTTACCTGCTTTTCAGTCATTGGTTCAAAAAGCGGATGTCCGTGAGGTTATGTGTGCCTATCAGCGCCTGGATGATGAACCCTGTTGCGGTAGTAACCGTTTGTTGCAGCAGATTCTTCGTGACAATTGGGGATTTAAATATCTTGTTGTGTCAGATTGTGGAGCGATTGCCGATTTTTATACAACTCATAAAGTCTCTTCAGATGCGGTTCATGCTTCTTCCAAGGCTGTATTGGCAGGTACCGATGTGGAATGTTTCTGGGACAAATACCCTTTTAAAACACTCCCTGAGGCTGTTGCAAAAGGTCTGATTTCGGAGGAGGAAATAAATAAGCATTTGTTGCGTGTGTTGGTCGGACGTTTTGACTTAGGAGAAATGGATGATTCAGCCATTGTACCATGGTCTAAAATCCCGGTTTCAGTCGTGAATAATCAGGAGCACCGTCAATTGGCTTTAGATATGGCCCGTCAGACCATGACCTTGTTGCAAAACCGTAACAATATATTGCCCCTGAGTAATTCCTTGAAAAAAGTTGCGGTTATAGGTCCTAATGCCGCAGATGCTACGATGTTGTGGGGTAACTACAATGGAAAACCGGTACGGACAATCACTATACTTGATGGCATCAAAACAAAACTACCTGCTGATAAAATAATCTACGATAAGGGGTGTGACCTGGTTGAAGATAAAGTGACAGAAACATATTTTCCAAAATGCTCTATTGATGGAAAAAAGGGATTTAAGGCGACTTACTGGAATAACCAAAATTTGAAGGGTGATATTGTAGCTACTCAACAAATAGAAACTCCTATAAAAATGACAACCGCCGGCCAGCATGAATTTGCGAGCGGAGTCCGGTTGGAAGGTTTTTCTGCACTATATGAAACAGAATTTACCCCGGTAAATAGTGAAGATGTCGTTTTTAAATGTGGCGCTACCGGTTCTTTTGAATTGCTGGTAAACGGTGATACGTTGGTTAAGTACACTACCTGGAAAACCACTCCATCAAGAATCCCATTCAAGGTGGAGGCCGGTAAAAAATATAAGATCGCGATTCGATATGCTCAGCTTGATAATTGGCAGGCTAATCTCGAGTTTAACTTTGGAAAAGAAGTTGATGTTGATTACACAGATCTGTTGAATAAGCTAAAAGGAGTTGATCAGGTGATTTTTGTGGGTGGTCTATCTTCTCAATTAGAAGGAGAAGAAATGCCGGTATCGTATCCCGGGTTCAAAGGGGGAGACCGTACCGATATTGAGCTCCCGGCAGTTCAGCGTAATTGCCTGAAAGTATTGAAGCAAGCCGGTAAAAAAGTAATTTTCGTCAATTGTTCTGGCTCAGCCATCGCCCTAACGCCTGAAACGAAAACCTGCGATGCTATTCTTCAAGCTTGGTATGGTGGCGAATCGGGAGGCCAGGCTGTTGCCGATGTGCTTTTCGGCGATTATAATCCTTCGGGAAAACTCCCTGTTACATTCTATAAAAGTTCCGATCAGTTGAAAGACTTTGAGGATTATTCAATGAAAGGGCGCACCTATCGCTACATGACCGACGCGCTATTTCCTTTCGGTTACGGCTTGAGCTATACCAAATTCGTTATCGGCAATGCTACCCTCGATAAAAATACGCTGAGTGCGAATGAGGCTGTAAAAGTGACGATTCCGGTATCCAATACAGGCAAGCGTCAGGGAACAGAAATCGTGCAGGTGTACGTTCATAAGGTAAATGATGTGGAAGGCCCGTTGAAAACGCTGAAAGGATTTCAGCGTGTAAGTCTCAATGCCGGACAGAAAGCAGATGTTACTATCGATTTACCTGCTTCTTCGTTTGAGTTCTACGACTGGAGCCAACGCAGAATGATGGTCACTTCGGGCGAATATGAAATATATTATGGTAATAGCTCGGATGCTAAAGATCTGAAAAAAGCCACTGTTGTCATTCGATAAATATAATACAATTCAAAATAACTATGTCGCGTTTAAAATTAATATTAGCATCGTTGTTCCTCTGTTTATCCGGGGTAATTACGAGTGCATTCGCAGAAGAACCCTTGCAGTTGCGATCAGGGATAGACTATCCGTCTGAAATCGAAAACCCCGAATGTCTGGGTATCAATAAGGAACCATACCATGCCACTCTAATGCCTTATGGAAATCTGCAGGAAGCTTTGGCGGCCAAACGCCTTGCGTCATCGCAGTGTCGCAGTCTGAACGGAAACTGGAAATTCAACTGGGTGCCAAGCCCCGAAAAACGCCCGAAAGATTTTTACAAACCCGGATATGATGTTTCTTTATGGAAAGAAATTCCGGTTCCATCCAACTGGGAAGTACAGGGATACGGTACGCCTTTTTATCGCAATTTTGGATATACCATAAAGAAGGATTATCCCCGAATCATGAGTGAACCGGATAAATGGTACACATCATACAAAGAACGCAATCCCGTAGGAAGTTATCGCCGTGATTTTGAGGTACCTGCCCAATGGGATGGTCGCCGGATTTTTATCACTTTCAACGGGGTGGATTGTGCCTTTTTTATTTGGGTAAATGGCGAGAAAGTTGGATACAGTGTCAATAGCCGTAATGCTGCTGATTTTGACCTTACGAAATATGTGAAGCCGGGCAAAAATACGCTGGCTGTTGAAGTTTATCAATACAGCTCGGGCACCTGGTTGGAAGATCAGGACATGTGGCGCTTGCACGGCATTTTCCGCGATGTGACCCTATGGAGCGCTCCTCAGGTACATATGCGCGATTTCTTTGTAAAACAGGATCTTGATAAGGATTATAAAAATGCTACTGTCGAGGTTCTGGCAAAACTGAAGAACTACGGCGATAAGGCCGGAAAGCCGCAGACATTTACAGCTACATTGTATGATAAAGCGGGAAATGCAGTTGCCAAAGGAAGTGTTGTGGGAAAAGCCCTTGCTTCAAAACAGGAGGAACAGCTGACAGTGAAATTCACAGTGGATAATCCTGCCAAATGGACTGCTGAAACTCCAAATTTATATACGGTAGTGCTGACCAGTTCGGAAGGGGAAATTCTTTCATCAAAAGTTGGTTTCCGCAAGTTGGAAATCAAAGGCCGTGTATTTATGGTGAATGGTGTCCCCATCAAACTGAAAGGGGTAAACCGTCATGAACACTGGTCAGAGGTGGGACATGCCATTACCGAAGAACAGATGATCCGCGATCTTGAAGTTATAAAGCAAGGCAATTGTAACCACGTGCGTACGAGTCATTATTCCGATGATCCCCGTTGGTACGAGTTGTGCGACGAGTGGGGTGTCTGGTTGGTGGCCGAAGCTAATTGCGAATGTCACGGATATGACGGTCGGTTCGATGAAGAGCCTACGATTAAAAATGCCATCATTGACCGAAATGTGGCAAATGTCGAAAATTTCAAGAATCATGCTTCGGTGATTATCTGGTCACTCGGAAATGAGTGCGGTGGTGTTGGTTCCAATTTCGTTGCAGCAATGAATAAAGTTAAGAGCATCGATCCTACACGTTTCGTTCATTACGAACGTTTTGGTATCGGCTCCAAAAATCCGTCAGATTTTGAAGGTCGTATGTACGGAACAGCCGGAGATTATGTTGACATGGTTAAAAACTGGGGAATGACCAAACCTTTTTATATCTGTGAGTTTGTGCATGCCATGTTTAACTCTATGGGCTCTCTGGATGAATATTCAAAAGCATTTGATGAGAACCCCGAGATATTAGGAGGTGCGATCTGGGAATTCCAGGATCAGGCATTGTGGAATAAACGTGATCCTCAACATCCGATATTAGCCTATGGCGGCGGCTTCGGCGAAGCTCCTAACGATCATTATTTTATTCATAAAGGTGTGGTTTCGTATGATCGTTCAACTGAAGGAAACAACGTGAAGCCTCATTATCCTGAAATGAAAAAAGCATTCCAGTGGATCGACACCGAACTCACCGATGCTGTTAATGGTGGCATTCAAATTAAAAATAAATACCAGTTTATTTCCTTAGATGGTTTTGATGCAACCTGGAGCCTGAGCGAAAACGGACAAGAAATTGATAAAGGAACATTTAGAATGCGACCTACATGGGGAAAAGGGCTTTTCCAGGCAAATATTCCTTATAAAATAGAACATCCGAAAGCCGGTGCGGAATACTTCCTTCGTATTTCATACAAACAAAAAGAAACAACGCTTTGGGCGGATAAAGGTTTTGAAGTGGCTTCTGCCCAGTTTAAACTACCTGTCAATACTTTGCCAGTTGTGGACACAAAAGTTACTCAACCTGTAAAACTGGTTCAAAACAAGGAAACAGCAACGGTTTCTGGATCTGATTTTTCTGTAAGCTTTGATAAGAAAACGGGCTTTATGAGCCAGTTGGTAAAAAATGGAATCAATCTGTTGGCTGCCGATGGTGCACCAAAATTGCACTTGTGGCGTGCGGCTCACCGTACCGATGATGACTGGGCGTTCAGACAATGGGAGAAATTTGGCGTAAATGCACTGCAATATACGCTGGTCGATTTCAAAGTTGAACCAGTTGATAATTCGACTGTCAAAGTGACCTCAACAACAAAAGCTGATGGAAAAGAAGGCTTTGGCGTTTGCCACACAGCGGTATATCTGGTGAAAGGCGACGGCTCAATAAAAGTTGATAACCAGATTCAATTTGTTGGATTCCGTATAAACTTGGCTAAAATCGGGGTACGCATGTTGCTTGATAAAAAGCTCGATCGCATGACATTCTTTGGCCGTGGCCCATTCGAAAACTACTCTGACCGCAAAAGCGCAGCAGAAGTAGGGATCTATAACTTGGGTGTAAACGAACAATATGAATATGAAAAACCGATGGAACGTGGCAACCATGAAGATGTTCGTTGGGCGAAACTTAGCGGCAATGACTTCCCTTCTCTATTGATCCAGTCTGACAAAAAACTAATGCAGGTGGCAGCTCTTCCTCATACCGACGAACAGATGTCTCCGGTTGAATACAAAATAGATTTGCCAGCTAGCAAGGCAACTGTATTGAGTGTTTCCACCAAGACTCTTGGGGTTGGCTCAAACAGCTGTGGCCCACAACCGCTAGCAAAATACACCGTATGGTCTGATAATACCCAATTCTCGTATACCTTGAAATTGAATAATCAATAAAAGTAACGGATGAAAAAAAGATTATCATTATTGGCTCTGCTCTTTATCGTCACCTCGATTTCGGTGAGCAGAGCCGATAATCCTATAGTGCAAACAAACTATACTGCCGATCCCGCACCAATGGTACACAATGGTACGGTATATCTCTACACGACTCATGATGAAGACAAGACAATAAACAACTTCTTCACCATGAATGATTGGAGGTGTTATTCATCTACCGATATGGTTAACTGGACAGATCATGGATCAGTGTTATCTTATACAGATTTTACCTGGTCAAGAGGCGATGCTTGGGCCGGGCAATGTATTTACAGAAACGGGAAATTTTATTTCTATGTTCCTGTAAATATGAAGAATGGTGGTACTGCAATTGGTGTTGCAGTGTCTGACAGCCCAACCGGCCCGTTCAAAGATGCGCTTGGAAAACCATTGCTTATTGGCTCTGGATATATCGATCCAACTGTTTTTATTGATGATGATAGTCAGGCATACCTTTATTGGGGAAATCCGGATTTATGGTATGTAAAACTAAACGAAGATATGATTTCGTATAATTCTACAGTTGGAGTTGTTAAAACACCGCTTACGGTTAGCGGTTTTGGTTCGCGTACCAACTCTTCCGATAGAATTACTTCGTATGAGGAAGGCCCGTGGTTTTTTAAACGTAATAATAAGTATTATCTATTGTATCCTGCTGGTGGAGTCCCCGAGGTTTTAGCCTATTCAACAAGCCCCGGCCCAACCGGACCCTGGACTTATGGTAATATTATTATGAACCAGATTGCTGATAAAGGAGCTTTCACAAATCATCCGGGCTATATTGACTATAAAGGTAAGTCATATTTATTTTATCATAATGCCGCATTACCCGGCGGTGGCGGATATAAGCGATCTGTATGCGTTGATGAGTTTCAGTTTAATAATGACGGATCTATTTCACTGATTGCTCCAACATCAGGCGTACAAACCGCTGTTGAAAATGTAAATCCTTATATAGAAAATCAGGCGGAGACTATGGCCTGGGAAGAAGGAGTAGAGACTGCTAAATCCGATAAAGCCGGCATCTACGTAACTGATATCGATAATGGTGATTACATAAAAGTACGTAGTGTTGACTTCGGTCAAGCCGGAGCAGCAGCTTTTTCTGCTTCTGTGGCATGCGAAACCGGTGCAGGAATTACGGGGGGAGGCACAATAGAAGTTCGTCTGGATAGCCAAAGTGGATTGTTAGTTGGCTCACTCCCGGTTACGTATACAGGAGGAGCAAATGAATGGTTGAATGAAACAACAAACATCTCTGGTGCTACGGGGGTACATGATGTTTATTTTGTGTTTAAATCAGCAACCAACGATGTGTTTAATTTTGATAAATGGACTTTTACCCCAAAATCGACACCCAAGGAATTGGTTGCTGTCAATGCAACGACTGAAAAATATAAGATCGATACTATTTCTGCTAAAAATAGTTCCAATATCAAAGTTTTTGCCATTTATTCAGATGGGTCATCTAGTGATGTTACATCCCAAGCTGCCTTTAGTTTTCAGCAAGGTGGACTGGTTGCAATAACTAATGGTGTAATCAACGGAATTGGATATGGTACTGAAAATGTGAAAGTTTCCTATGGCGGAATGACGGAAGATCTGAAACTGAGTGTCAAGAATCTCGATAGCGAATTAACCGTAAACCGCCTTATAACCGAACCCGGAAATCTCGAAATATTGTGTGGAACTACATCCCCAGTTGTGATTACTGCTGAATATCTTGATGGGCATACAGAAAATGTAACCAATCTGGCAACGATATTCAATCCATTACCCCAGATTGCCACAATATCCAATGGCGTAGTTACTGCGCTAAGTAAAGGGGCGGTTACTATTTCTGCTGACTTTCGGGGGAAAATTGGTGTTTCCAAATCAGGTACCATAGCTGTAAATGTTTATAACCGATCACCATATGTAAAGAATGAAGTTGAAGATTATAACGATCAATCAGGCATTCAATCCGAAGATTGCAACGATATTGATGGTGGTAAAAATATAGGTTATATCGAAAATGGGGACTGGGTTAGAATAAATGCACTTGATTTTGATAAAGGCATCTCTAAATTTGAGGCAAGAGTCTCTTCGGCAAGTAGTGGTGGATATATTGAAATCCGCTTGAATAGTCCGTCGGGAACTTTGATAGGTAAATGTCCTGTGACGAATACCGGAGGCTGGCAAACATGGGTGACAAAGACCTGCGTGATTGAAAACATCAAAGGAATCTATGATATTTATCTTGTCTTTACAGGTGGAGGTGGTTACCTGTTTAACATGAATTGGTGGAAGTTTTATGCCACTTCTGCTTCTGTCATTGATTCAAAAAGTGAGTTGACACCAGCTATCGTTTCAAAAAATGGCCAAAACTATATAGTAAATATTTTTCCTGATGATGTTGTCATTTTGTATAACAGTTTAGGCCAGGAAATTGAATCATTCAAAGCTACTTCAACAGAAGAGTCGTTGTCAGGGAATTTTGGGGCTGTAATAATTCAAATCAGGAGAGGACTAAAATTATATAGTCTGAAAACGGTATTGAAACGGGCGTGAAATTGGTGAATGAACACATGTTGATAAGATGTATTAATGATAAATTATTAGTTTAAAATATGAGAACAAGCAACTTCAAAACGAAATTTACTTTATTGCTGGGTGCTGTATTGTGCTTTGCATTAGCGTATTCGGAAAATCCGATTATTCAAACCAGTTATACCGCTGACCCAGCACCAATGGTGCACAATGGAACCGTTTATCTCTATACAAGCCATGATGAAGACGTAACGGTTAATAATTTCTTTAGTATGAATGACTGGAAATGTTATTCATCAACCGATATGGTGATCTGGACGGACCACGGCTCTGTGTTATCGTACAAAACCTTTGAATGGTCACGTGGCGATGCCTGGGCTGGTCAGTGTGTTTTCAGAAATGGTAAGTATTATTACTATTTACCAGTGAATCAAAATAATGGTGGTAACGCAATTGGAGTTGCAGTTTCCGATAGTCCTACCGGTCCTTTTAAAGATGCGTTGGGGAAACCTCTTCTTACCGGTTTTGGCTACATCGATCCAACGGTTTACATTGATACAGACGGACAAGCTTACCTTTATTGGGGGAATCCCAATCTTTGGCACGTAAAGTTGAATGAGGACATGATCTCTTACGACCAAACTTTGGGTATTGTAAAAGAAGATTTGAAAGATGAGAATTTTGGTTATCGATCTAAAAAGATAGATAACCGTACGGCATCTTATGAAGAAGGTCCCTGGTTTTTCAAACGCAACGCCAAATACTATATGCTTTATCCTGCTGGTGGCGTTCCCGAGCATTTGGCCTATTCCACCAGTAACGGTCCAACAGGCCCGTGGGTGTATGGCGATACTATCATGCACGTGATTAAAAACCACGGAGCATTTACCAACCATCCGGGCTATGTCGAATTCAAGGGGAAATCATACCTTTTTTACCACGATGCCGGGTTGCCGGGCGGAGGCGGATTCAAGCGTTCTGTATGTATCGAACCGTTCAATTTCAATGCCGACGGATCTATTCCTTTGATTACCCCGACAAGCAAGGGGGTGGTTGAGAGTGCTGGTAATGTAGATCCCTACAAAAGAACGGAAGCCGAAACTATTGCCTGGTCAGAAGGACTGAAAACGGCGCAAGATGAGCAAACAGGAGTGTACGTTACTGAAATTAGTAACGGAGACTATATCAAAGTGCGCAGCGTTGATTTTGGAAAAGGTGCCAAAACCTTTCAGGCAAGTGTTGGATCAGCTACATCTAAAGGATCGATTGAAATCCGTGTTGATGATAAAAACGGCAAGTTGCTCGGCATTTTACCCGTGAAAGATACTGGAGGCGATAAGGTCTGGAAAACTCTGTCCTGTAAAATCAATTCTGTTAAAGGTGTTCATGATATATACCTTGTATTCAAAGGAGGAGACGGAAATCTATTCAATTTCGACTGGTGGAAATTAACCAAATAACTAAAATAAGAACCATGTACAATTATTTAAAAACTCGTTTCTTTCTTATTGTTCTTCTCTCTTTTATCGGGATTAGCCAATGTGTTTGGGCTGATTATCCCATAGCGTCTCATCGTTATCTGGCCGATCCGGGAGCGTTGGTTTATAATGGCAGAGTCTATCTGTATTGTTCCAACGATGATGATAACCCTACCGGCGAAAAAAGCAGTTATCAGATGAACTCCATAGTCTGTATTTCAAGTAGCGACCTGAAGAACTGGACAGATCATGGTGTCGTATTTCAGGTGCCGCGCGATGCAGCGTGGGCTCCTAAAAGCTGGGCTCCATCACCCGCAACCCGCGACGGAAAAATATTCCTCTATTTTGGGAATGGAGGTAATGGTATCGGTGTGGCAAAAGCGGATAATCCATTAGGCCCTTTCAAGGATCCGATTGGTAAAGCGTTGGTTAGTTCTGAGACTCCGGGTGTGATGCCGGCCAGAAATATGTGGCTTTTCGACCCTATGACCTTTATCGACGATGACGGTCAGGCTTATATGTATTTCGGTGGAAATGGCGACAATAATGTTCGTGTGATCAAACTTAACAAAGATATGATTAGCGTTGATGGCCCGGCTATTCCGCTGACAGCTCAGGATTTCTTTGAAGCTTCGTGGATGCACAAGGAAAATGGTATTTACTATTTTTCATACTCTTCGAATCCAAGAGCTCAAATGAGAATTGATTATATGAAAAGTACCAGCCCGACTTCTGGATTTACATATGGCGGCGTAATTTCAAAGCAGCCACCGCTCAATGACAACAACAATCACCAGGCTATTTTCAAGTTTAATGGTGTGTGGTATGAGGCATATCACAACCGTATCGTTGCGAAGCAGGCAAATATTCCTCCGACTTATAAACGGAATATTTGCCTGGACTCATTCAGTCACAATCCTGATGGAACCATTAATGTGATGGAAAATACCGTAGATGGAGTGAAACAACAAGCTTCTCTCAATCCGTTTGATCGTACAGAAGCCGAGACTTTTAATGCTCAAAGCGGTATTAAAACAGAAGTCTGCAAAGCGGGCGGAATGAATGTATGTCAGATTGATAACGGCGACTTTATCAAAGTACGTGGAGTTGATTTTGGGAAAGGTGCGGCATCTTTTCAGGCAAGCGTTGCAGCAACTTCCGGCGGCAGCATAGAGATCCGATTGGATGGTAAAGATGGTCAATTGATGGGTACTTTGCCTGTAGCCAATACCGGTGGTGATCAAAGCTGGAAAACATTGACATGCAAGATTAAATCTGTTAAAGGCATTCATGACCTGTTCTTTGTATTCAAAGGAAAGAAAGAGAATGCATTCAATTTTGATTGGTGGAAATTTTCTGCTAAATAACTTATTAACCTGATTGTTTAAATCAATACATACGATGAGAAAACTTATTGTAATTGCACTGCTTTTAGTGCTTATAGGAGGGGTTTCAAAGGCAGAAAACCCTATTATGCAGTCTCATTTCGGCCCTGATCCGGCGCCAATGGTCTATAACGGTACGGTGTATGCCTATGTGGGTGACGATATTCCTGGAACTGATTTTTACTATATGACCAAATGGCGCGTCCTTTCCAGCACCGATATGGTGAACTGGACTGACCACGGTTCTCCTATTTCGCTTGAATCGTTTAAATGGGCGCGCGACCGTGCCTGGGCTGCTCAATGTATCGAACGAAACGGTAAGTTCTACTGGTATATTTGCGCACAAAGCACTAAAAACGATATGGCAATCGGTGTAGCTGTTTCCGACAGCCCTACCGGACCTTTCAAGGATGCAATCGGCAAACCGTTGATTATAAATGGCAGCTGGTCGAATATTGACCCTACCGTATGGATTGACGATGATGGACAGGCTTATCTTTACTGGGGAAATGGAAGTTTGTTCTACGTGAAGCTGAACAAAGATATGATCTCTTATTCAGGTGAAATTGTCACCGTTCCTATTTCAGTAGAGTCTTTTGGTGGCGCAAGAGGAAACAAAAGCGTTGAAAATCCGAACAAAGATATGTATGTGGAAGGCCCATGGTTCTACAAACGCAACAATCTCTATTATTTAATGTATGCCGGAATGGGCAAAGGAGGGGAGTG
>JAUZOF010000729.1 GCA_030706585.1 Bacteroidota bacterium | reverse complement strand
AGTCGTTTTTGGTTTGATAATGCTCGCAAATTTACGCTATTTTACTTCACTATCCGATAGTTTAAGGGAAGAAAAATCAATCTTTGAAGATGTCTGGGGCGTGTTTGTCTCTGAATAAGAATAAAATATAGTTAATTAGGGTAATTTGATTTTGGGGTGTGCAAGTGGATTTTGGAGCTCTAAAGATAGATAAATAATGTTGTGTGGAATTATATTGGTTGGTTGTGGCGAAGAGTGAATGAGACTAAAAAAACAGACCAGAAAGAGGTGTCTGTGTTTAGATTTTGTTGATTTTTCATGTGTGGATGAAAAACTGAAGTTGTAATTAATTGTCGCTTTAAGTAGTCACGTATATTAATATACCATATTTTCACACAAAGAAAGAAAGGGCCGTAAAGCAACCCTTTCTCTATAACCATTGATTGAATTCAAATCAGGTATGAATTCAAAGAAATTCTGCCTGAAATTCCTTAATGCGTTGTTCTTCGTCTTTATTGCAAATCAGTAAGGCTTCGCCGGTATCTACTACGATGTAGTTGTTCAGGCCCTGGACTACTACTACTTTTTTATCGCTGGAGATGCGTATGATGGAGTCTTGCGTATCGAATGTGCGAATATTCCCCTTAACAACATTTCCTTCACCTGTCTTATCAGATTGCTCGTGAAGAGAACCCCAGGTGCCTAAGTCAGACCATCCAAAGTCCGCTGTTTTTACATAAATATTATCGGCTTTTTCCAGAATTCCATAATCGACCGATATATTGGTACATTTGGGGAATTCTTCGTTGATAAACTCCTGCTCGCTTGCTGTATCGAAAAGATTAGTACCCTTATCAAAGATTTCGGCAACTTCTGGTAGGTAGGAGCGAATCGCTTTTTCGATGTTGCGTGCAGACCACAGAAAGATTCCTGAGTTCCAGAAGTAGTCTCCATCCAAAAGATATTGCTCTGCGGTAGCTTTATTTGGCTTTTCGGCAAAGCGGCTCACCGGATAGAGTTGAGTGTAACCTTCAATAGCGCTTTGCAGGGAAGCGTGGATATAACCATAACCGGTTTCTGCTTTGTGCGCTTTCATACCCAGTGTTAAGAGTGACTCGGTCGATGCGATAAAACGGATTCCTTCGTTTATAACGTTTTTAAAATCCTCTTCACGGGTGATCAGGTGGTCACTCGGAGCAACGATAATATTTGCCTCTCTATTGCGCTTGATTATTTTCCATACGCCGTATGCTATACATGGGGCAGTATTCCTCATACAGGGCTCCAACAAGATCTGATTATCAGTTAAAAAGTGCAGTTGCTCACGAACCAGCAGTTTGTATTTCTGAGAGGTGACCACCATGATATTCTCTTTGGGCACTATTCCTTCAAACCTGTCGGCGGTTTGCTGTATTAAAGTACGTCCGATGTTTAAAACATCCAGAAACTGTTTGGGACAATCGCTGGTACTCATTGGCCAGAAGCGACTGCCGACTCCTCCGGCCATGATGATCAGGTAATTGTTGTCTATCGAAATGGGAGATTGGAATTTCATATAATTGTTGGTTGGGTAATCGGATGAATGATAATAAGTGTATGAATTTATTTTGTTAAAAGACCTACTTTGTTGATTTTTAGACTAATCCCCCGGTTGTTTCCGGTGATACTACTCTTATCCCAACCGCCTGAAATCGTAAAGTTCCACCCTGTAGTGTATTGCGGATGATAACATACCTCAGCAAGTGAATATAAGCATTCCTTCACGTTAAAATATGGTATATCATGGGTTCCGTAATTTTTAGAATAAGTAGTCAGAATTCGTCCGCTAAAACATTTACTAAGAGTATAACTTATACCAACGTGTGTTGCTTTTACACGGTTGTTGAAATGCCAGAGGCTACCATCCGTATTGTAGATAGGGGATGTTAATAACGGATTTCCATTATTCATTCCAAAATGAGCCCATCCTTCAGCATAAAAATAATTATTGTAATAATTATCTTTTCCTGTGGCTTCGTAGTTTAGATTTGTATGAGAATAATCGTGTGTTGCCCAATGGAAAGGGCCGCTTTGGTCAGTAGTTTGAATATATTCCAATACAATTCCGGTAATTCCTTTTTT
>JAUZOF010000728.1 GCA_030706585.1 Bacteroidota bacterium | reverse complement strand
CAAAACTACACCCCAAAAATGAAAACATAATGACTTGTAAAACTATAAACTTTAATTCATTCCTTTTCATATTAGTATCCTCCCATCGAGTTGTTCTTAAGATTTGTATTATCCTGTTTCTAAGTATCCCCCCTGCTGCCGCACGAGTCCTCTTGTGTGGCCGTGCTTTTCCCTGCTTTGTTTTGCTGCCCGGCTGTTATTGTTTAGTTTTGCTCCATCGTATGGTTTGACCACACGATACGCTCCGCTAATCGTGCGGCAGCGGGGGATAAAGTGGAAATCTAATCTTCATTAAAATACCTTTTTCAATTGCTTAAATTTTAAGTAGTTCTATTGAGACGACAATAATTTTTCCAATTCTCTTATATTACTCGGACGTGGAGCATCCTTATTAATAATATTTCCATCTTCATCCATATAGATATATTGAGGTATATCTATCATTGGTTTGGCATCATAAATGGTCTTACGGATATCTTCCTTCAATATTTCATTTACCATAAAATGATGACCGCTTAATTTCAATGCTATTACATCATGTATCCACCGTTGCTTAAAATCGGGGATATCAATGGATAAAAATACAGGGAGAATATGATGCAATTCTAATAATGAATCTACTCTGTCTTTATAAGCAAACTCTTCTCTACATGGGCGGCACCATGTGGCCCAAAGGTCGATGAATATTTTTTTGCCTTTAAAATAGGTTTCGTGAAGTTCTTTGAGTGATTTCAAATTCCTGGTAACAGCGGAGGTATCGATATGGATGGCTTTGTCAAACGGCATTGCAGTCAATGTTCCCTTAAGTGGTTTTTGGTTTTTAGTAACTGACGGATTCTCTATATTCACATTTTTATCTGTGGTTTTTGAGGATTCTTTTGCTTTTGCAGCCAACCGGTCAATAACCGGCAAATATTCACTGTCAGGATATTTCTCTCTGAAATAGGCAGTGGCTTTTTCTTTATCAAACTCATTCAAGTTGTATATGTATTGAGAAACAATAGTCTCTCCTAACATCTGTCTAAGAATATCTTCCGGAAGAATACCATATGTTCCGTAAGAGCCAAAAACAGGCAAATATCTTTTATCCGAAGAGGATGTATTATGATAAACAACATAAAAATAACCTTGAAAATAGAGTTTTCCCCAACAGTATGTGAAAAGATCATGAGAATAAGGGGAGAAGTTCTCAAAGATTTTGTTCTGACTGTCTCGAATAGCTATACTATCAGCATCTGTAAAATCGCTGTTTCTCACTCTAAAAAGAAGTGCATTATATTCATTAATGGCAAAGAAGTAAATCTCAGCCAATTTGTTTCTTTCCAACATTGTCGCAAACGAGTCGGATATTGAAGTTGCTTTTTTTAGCGAATCAATATAATGTTGAGATGCATCAGCATAACTAAATATATTTCTATAGATCAAAGGATAATTTTTCTTATTCGCTTTAAATATTGCTTGAATATTCATGCTTGTTGCTGCTGCAACATTTTCGTTCAGCCATTTTTGCCCTACTGCATTATCTCCGGAAAAAACAACTCCATCATTGCTGGGAATTTGCGGATATATGTCAACGTGTATCTTATTATTCGGCACTATAATAATCTTGAACAAATGTTTGCCAACATCTACAGTGATAATAGAAGGTGACTTTTGTTTAGGAACGAAAGTTACCTCACTTCCATCTTTAATAATTTGACTATATGTTGAAGCCTTGCTATTATAACATCCATCCAGCGGTTCAGCTATGGCGAGACGATAAGTTGAATTTGGGTTGTCATGTACCGTTAACGTGACAATGCTATTCTCCTTGGCTTGTAGTTTTCCAAATGCCAGAATAGTTACCAATGAGATTAAAATTATTTGTTTCATGGAAAATAGATTAGATTCTTTCCGTCGTCGGATTTGCAATCCGACGACGGAATCGGGTATAAGGATTTGCAATCCGATAAAATCCCCAGCTGCCGCACGAGTCCTCTCGTATGGCCGTGCCCTGCTTTGTTTTGCCGCCCGGCTGTTATTGTTAAGTTTTGCTCCATAGTATGGGTTGTCCACACGATACGCTGCGCTAATCGTGCGGTAGCGGGGGGGCTCAGAGGCTAAT
>JAUZOF010000727.1 GCA_030706585.1 Bacteroidota bacterium | reverse complement strand
GTGGTGGAATTGGTAGACACGCTACTTTGAGGGGG
Source organism: Bacteroidota bacterium (assembly GCA_030706585.1). Classification (GTDB taxonomy): domain Bacteria; phylum Bacteroidota; class Bacteroidia; order Bacteroidales; family UBA7332; genus CAXXIC01. The sequence continues at coordinate 2,072 of JAUZOF010000727.1, read as the reverse complement.
TAGTGAGAGCAATCTTGTGTGAGTTCGAATCTCATCCTGGGTACCATCAAAATAAAATCCTAATTGATTATAAATCAGTTAGGATTTTTTGTTTTCAGAATGAGTATGCGTATCCTGCGGTTGCTGTCAGGTAAGTAGACGAAGTGATGGCATTCCCTTCTTTTTGTTGCCATACCACATTTGCATTCAGGTTATGCTTCTTAGCGATTACAGCAGTTACACCTGTCCGCACATTAATGACCTCTATCCTCTTTCTCTGGCAGGAACTGGCATTGTAAGAAACCCCACAGTTTGCCCTGACAATATTTTTAAACAGTGTTTTGGTCATATTGAGGGAAGGCCCCCAGGTAAGGCTACTGACAGTTGCCGCATAGTTATAACTGAAGTTCACTCCGCTTGCCAAAGAAAGTCCATGTTTTTGCCAGGTGATACTATGCCCTGTATTTCCGTTAAAAAAACGGGTTACATCACCCAGGCGAACAATGTCTCCCTTCTTATTAGCACTTTCCATGTAGTTACAGGTAAATGTCAACATCTGAGCCTGTTCTTTATTCTGCCGTAACGTGTAATTGCAATTCAGTCCCGCATTTTGCGACAACTGAGTGTAATTCAATGTATCCAGATTCTGATAGGGTGTCACCTGATTGATTTGTTCAAATCCGGTACGTAAGAACGTGTACGATTGCTGGTTAGAATACGAAAGACCAATATTGATCTTTTGCGAAGGTTTTACTGTCAGGTTTCCTGAAAAAAGCATACGTTGCATCCGACTCTGTTTTGCATTATTCAAATCATCTTTCTGCAAACCTGCATTCAGGTTAATAATCACTATCCCTTTCCACAAGTTTTGTGTAAAATTGGCAGTGATATTTTCAAAGTCATTTGTAAAAAAATAGGCTCCCAAAGTTTTGTATCCGGGATCAACCCGTTCATAGGCAATACCTATGGCAGATGATTGTAAGGTATAGCTGAATCCAGCTTTAATGGCGTGATAAATAGCGGTTGTACTGTTAGCCGTACCGACCACCCGTTTGAATAAAGAGGCACTATTGGCTGTTGAGTCTCCTGATAACCGCAAATTGTTCGTAAGGATACTGGAACTGTATTCAAAGTTCACCAATAGATTCTGCAACAGCGGATAACTACCTTCAAGAGCAAAAGCAGTGTTTTCCATCGGTGTTATCCCGGCATTTTTCTCCAGTACCGGCGATGATATGGACGCAGGATTGTCTTTGGCATGAAATACCGAGAGCCCGAACTTGCGTCCTTTGTCATTGTAAAGGGTTTTTATGCCCCACCCCATCCTTTTGTAAGAAGGGGTGGTTAAAGAATCTTCCTTTACAGCCTTTAGAAATCTACCATAAAGTGCCTGTGCCTGCCATTTGCCTTTGTTATATTCTACCCCGACACCGGTATACTGGTATCCGTTCAGTGTATAAGGAGAGAAAGTTGTGGATAAATCTCCAACATGCAATGTCCACTGCTTGTATTTGGGATGTAAGGCAAAGCGGTTGAATTTAAACGACGGATTGGTATATTGTACTTTTCGATTACTATAGCAAAAAGTAAATGGCATGGAAGTCCCCAAAAGAAAGATATTGACATTGCCTGTTGCTATCCAGGAAAACGGATTGGGATTGGATGCTCCGTATCCCCAGTTCTCCGTCAGCACCGAATTGAGGGATACGCCGCCGGTCAAACGAAATGGCTTTTGAAACTTACTTTGTAGCGCTCCCTTGATATTGCCCAAATCAGGACTGGCAGTATAGGTTTGTGCTTTCAGACAATCGGCAATCAAAACTAAGAATAAAAAAACATAAACGATGAACGATGAACGATGAACTACGCATCCGAAGTCATCGCCCTCTGTTTGGGGAGCCAACACAGCCGCTTTAGGATAACCACCATGCGATATTAATTTATAAATATTTATTATATAAGCCATTAATTTATACTTGATCAATTATAGTTCATCGTTTTCATGCTCGCTTCATCACTTTAATATCGCACACTATATAACTTTGTTGCCCGGCCGCCACAAATTGCTTTACCTTGATGGCTCCCTTACGGCC
>JAUZOF010000726.1 GCA_030706585.1 Bacteroidota bacterium | reverse complement strand
GAGGGACTTACCGGAAATCTAATTATTCCCGGTTCGGTAACCAGCCTGGAAGATTATTCTTTTTCGGGGTGTAAAGGTTTTACAGGAGATTTAATTATTCCCAAATCAGTATCAACCATCGGGTGGTACGCATTTTACGGATGTTCAGGATTAAATGGAAAAATTGAATTCCCGGACATAAACACAATTCCTTATGCTGTATGTTATTTATGTTCAGCTATTACAGAATTAATCCTTCCCAAAAGCGTAAAATATATTTCGGGAATGTCTTTTAGCGGTTGCATAGGATTACAGAAAATCAAGTCGGCAAATCCTGTACCTCCATCAATCGAAAGCACGAGTTTTGAACAGGTAAACAAATCCACTTGCCAGCTGATTGTTCCAATAGGTGCAAGGACAGCTTATCAAACAGCACCTTACTGGTCTGCATTTACCAATATCACGGAACAGGATTTATCCGCCGGTATAACTACAACTAAAGCTGATATCTACAAAATTTATAGCTCAAATGGTCAAATCATTATCGAAAATTCGACGAATGAGCCCATCAAGATTTTCACTCCTTCCGGAGTTCTGGTCAAAACAATTAATAACCGGGAAATAATCAAAACAATCAACCTAGCTAAAGGGACTTATATTGTAAAAGTCGGAAATAATTATCAGAAAGTGGAATGTGTAAAATGATATAGCATACAGAATATAAAACGCTCGTTTTTATCACCTTCCACACACGCAATTTAACCTAAACAAAAATTCAAATGCCATGAAAAAAATAATCGTCTCCTTCGGTTTTGCCCTGTTGGCTATAGTTGCTTTTGGGCAGGTTTCCAAAACAGTAAATGTGAATACTGCGGGATCACTGAGCAACCTACTCTCAGATACTGAAAAGCAAACGGTTGCCGATCTCACTGTAACGGGAACTATTGATGCCCGCGATGTGATGTTAATGCGGGACAGTATGACAATGTTGGCCAATCTGGATTTGTCCGGAGTCAATATAACAGCCTATGCAGGAATAAAAGGTACAATAAATGAATCATTTACCTATCCGGCTAACGAAATGCCCATTTATTCTTTTAGCATACCTTATTCATATTCCGGCAAAGTCTCTCTCAAAAGTGTAAAATTACCCATCTCAATTACATCAATAGGGAGTTATGCCTTCTTTTTGTGCAATGGACTGAGTGGGAGCTTCACAATCCCAGACTCGGTCAAGTCAATTGGAAATGGAGCTTTCGGTGCCTGTGAGGGACTAACAGGAAACCTAACAATCCCATATTCGGTTACAACGATTGGGGATTCTGCTTTTTACGATTGTAAAGGCCTTACAGGCAGCTTAATCATTCCGAACACTGTGACAACGATCGGATTTGGCGCTTTCTATCTTTGTACCGGCTTCTCTGAATTATTTTTACCCCAAAGTTTATCCGAAATATCAAATGTGGCATTTGCGTCATGCAACGGTTTGAAGAAGATAACTATAGCTAATCCGATTCCTCCTTCAATTTATATTTGGACTTTCTATCAGGTAAATAAAAACACCTGTCAACTGATTATTCCTCCAGGTTCAGAGCAGGCCTATCAATCAGCAAGCTATTGGTCAGACTTTTTTGCAAATATACCCCAATCCAAAACTATCCATCTGACGACAGCGGGAACACTGAAAGATTCACTTTCCCATACTGAAGCTGCAACAATTGCAAGTCTTTTCTTAACCGGGATCATTGATGCCCGCGACGTAAGGTTTATGCGGGACAGCATGACTGTATTGGCAAGCCTGGATTTGTCGGGAGTGAGTATCGCTGCCTATACGGGAATTAAGGGCACAATCAATCAGTCATTTACCTATCAGGCTAACGAGATTCCCTTTTTTTCTTTTAGACAGCCCAGTACATACTCAGGCAAAGTCTCACTTAAAAGCATAAAATTACCCAATTCGATTACGTCAATAGGGAATTATGCGTTCTTTTTGTGCAGTGGGCTGAGTGGAAGCTTCACAATCCCAGACTCGGTCAAGTCAATTGGAAATGGAGCTTTCGGTGCCTGTGAGGGACTAACAGGAAACCTAACAATCCCATATTCGGTTACAACGATTGGGGATTCTGCTTT
>JAUZOF010000725.1 GCA_030706585.1 Bacteroidota bacterium | reverse complement strand
GTTGAAATACCTTAGTGAAAAGTTTCCGAATAGTGAGTATTTACCGATTATTAAAGGTTTGATGGGACGACAACAACTAAATACTACAAATAAAACAGGTACAGAAGAGAGTGCTGTAATTATAGGTAGGTCGATTCGTTCATTGAAAGAGCTAATGCAAGTAGAAGGTATAAAAGGGAAGTGTGCTTATATTGATTTGTGGGCAACTTATTGTATGCCATGTAAATTCCAATTTCAATATAATATCGATTTACATAAACTACTCAATAGCTATAATAATCTGGTTACAGTTTATATTTCTATTGATGATGAGAAAGACGAACCAATGTGGCGGAATCAGATTCAATATTATCATTTGTTCGGATATAATTTGATCGCTTCGAAGGAGTTGAAAAACGACATTCAGCAAAGATTATTAAAAGGTGCCCCATTATTGGTTCCGCGATATTTGTTGGTTGATGAAAATGCTAATTCCCTAAATAATAATTTGCCCAGACCACAGGCATTACTAATACTTAAAGAGGAATTAGATAAAACCTTGAAATAATGATTAAGCAGTTTCCACGTCCCTTCGTCTCGGGACTTGCGATAGGTGCCGTACACAAAACAAAGCTGCATATCGCTAATGCAAACAGAATACGCTGCGAGTCGATGCGTTTTTCAAATAACGAACTTATGAAAACATTACTATTAACCATACTCTATGGCACCCTTATTCCAGCCATTATCTGGTCGCAATCTTTGAATAGAAGAGGATCTTCCTATACGGCTGAAGAGAATCAAGTAACCATCATCAATCAAATTGATCCCAATTGTGCGTTCTTTTTTTCTGCAATTGACAAAACAGATTATTGGAAGGATATAGATTATATCAAAAAAGATATCAGCCTGTCTGCCGAATCTCCATATCTGGAGCTTCAGCAGAATTTGAGTTTTTTTCCTCAGCCCATATTTTGGTGCAGAAACGGGATGCAATACCTAATTAGGGGCGTGGATAAGAAAACACATACAGCGTTGATGGGCGCTTCTGATAAAATTGCTGACAATGAAATCCGTTTTTTCAGCGCTATGGCTGACTCATTGAATCTGAGAATCGGTGATCTTGAAAGATTCTCACAGATTAAGGATTTAGTAAATCGGGGCATTTATTCCCTGAAGTGCAAAGAAATGTTTGATAATAAACTGGCGTATCTTGAGGAGTATCAGAAAGCGCATTCTACCTCCCGTTTATTTACGGAACTATGCAAAACGTCGTTTTATGCAGATTATATCAATGGGTTGTTTTTCGAAATTAAGCGGGAACCTTCGCGGGCTGATTCTCTCAAGAAAGTCATGTTAGCGGCTCATCCACAGATCCAAAATGATGAATTGCTATTCTCTTTTCAGTATCGGTTGTTTTGTCAGGCATACAACGATTTTTTGGCTCAAAACAAATATCAACGGGATAGCATAAGCCTCAGCGAGAGATACAATAATGTAAAAGAGAACTTTACAGGAAAGATCAGGGATTACCTGCTTTTTTCAATAATCCACGCCGCCCCGAACGATAAGCAGGTTGGAATACTTCTCCCTGATTTCTATAACGATTGTAATGATGAAGCCTATAGAAGCTACATACGTGAAAATATAGCCACCAAAGCCGGAACTTCCATTCCGGTAAAGGATCTGTTATTTACTACGAAGCTAGACAAAGTCTCATTACAACAAATCATCGATCAAAACAAAGGGAAACTGATCTATGTGGATTTTTGGGCGTCATGGTGTAGTCCATGCCGGGCGATGATGAAAGAGTCGAAGCTATTACACGAGAAATTCAAAGACAAAGTCGCCTTTATTTACATTTCAATTGATAAAGATTTCAGTGCATGGAAGAAGGCATCGAAAGAGGAGGCTTTGCAAGATAAGAGCAGCTTTTGCATTTCATCTGAAGCTGAGTTCATAAAAAAACACGCCTTCAAATCGATTCCTCGATACGTACTGTTTGACAAGGATGGCGGGATTGTGACAGATAATGCGCCCCGGCCAAACTCGGTAAATGAGTTGGGAAAGTTATTCGGAAAACTATAAAAATAAATATCTATTCGTTTCTATCTGGCGCGGGTTTAGCGAAAGCGT
>JAUZOF010000724.1 GCA_030706585.1 Bacteroidota bacterium | reverse complement strand
CCGGTCGTCCCATCGTGTTGAGCCTGTCGCCCGGTGCAACGCCGGTGAAGATGGGCGAACACGTTATGAATCATGCCAATATGTGGCGTGTTACTGACGACTTCTGGGATCGCTGGGGTGCTTTGCTGGCCATGTTTGAACGAATGGATGCCTGGACTCCGTATCGTGGTGCCGGTCATTTCCCCGATGCCGACATGCTTCCTATCGGATTGGTTGAATTTAACCGACCAACAAGATTTACTAAAGATGAACAATACACCCTTATGAGCTTGTGGGCTATCGGCCGTTCGCCGTTGATTTTCGGAGGAGATATGACTAAGCTTGATGGTTTTACCAAAGAAATGTTGACAAACCCAGAGATGCTGAAAGTGAATCAGCATAGTGTGAATAATCGTCAGGTATCTCGAGATAAAAATCTGATTGTATGGACTGCTGATAAACCTGATAGTAAAGACAAATACGTTGCTCTCTTCAATGCACAAAGCAAAGGGGATAATGTTGATTTTAACAATGCTGATTATGCAAGCCCTGTCATCGCAGGTAAGGGTAGCTCTCAAAAGGTTGAGGTTTCGGTTAAAGACGGAAAAAGGCTTGTTTTGTTTGTAAAGGATGGCGGTAACGGATTCGATTGGGATCATATCGTTTGGGTTGACCCTGTGCTTCATGGGCCAAAAGGAGACTTGAAACTGACTGATCTGAAATGGTTAAGTGCTACTTCCGGATGGGGTGAAGCCCACGTGAACCGCACATGTGATAACAGGCCAATCGTCATTAATGATAAGACTGTCGAAGGAATTGGTGCGCATGCTGAGTCAGTCATAGTTTACCAATTACCTGAAGGTTACGATACTTTTTCTGCTACTGGGTATGTGACACAGGAAACAGGCTCGGTTGTGTTTGGCGTTCTTGTTGACAAAGGCGCTATGAATCTACCCGAAACAGCAGAGGTAAAAGTGAAATTTCAATCCATTGGCATAAAAGGTAAAGCCAAAGTATATGACGTGTGGGCGCATAAGGATCTGGGAGTATTTAGCGGATCGTTTGGCCGGGAGTTAAAACAACATGGTGCTGGGCTTTACAGAATAAGTCCGGTACGATAAATAACTACTTGCAGATTTTATTATTTGGTTAAATAAATAGAAAAGCACACTCATGAAGAGAATACTAATATTATTTTTAATTGTTTTTGTATCAAGTCTCTTGTCTCAGATTACAGGTCAGGTGAGAAGTTATGAGGCTGAAGCTACTAAATCGATAGAAAAAATATTAAAATTATCAGACTCTAAGGCTTCAGGAGGATATGCTGTTAGTTTGACCAAGCCGGGCCAAAGTCTGAAATTTTCTAATATGCCACATGCTAATAAATTAGCGGTTCGATATGCTTCTTTAGGAGTTGGAACAATCAGCATTGTAGTTAATAACCAGCAGGTAAGAAAAGTAAATGTTCATTCATCGGGTGCTCTCACAGGATCTTTTCTCTTTTCAATTATTGATATTGAAATTCCAAGGAATGCTTCAATAACCATAAAATTAGAAGAGAATGATACTCCTGTAAATATCGACAAAATAATTGTTGGAAAAGGAGATTTAGGATTACCGTCCGATATCTGGAATTTGTCTCCTTTGATGGTGACTGAAGGTCCATATCCTGCCGATTGGAAAGGGTTAAGTCGGATTTACTCTGTACCAGACTGGTGGCGAGAAGCTAAATTCGGGGCGTGGTCGCATTGGGATCCGCAATCGATGCCTGAGCAAGGCGATTGGTATGCTCGTGGTATGTATATGGAAAACAGCCAACAATATAATTATCAGATGAAACATTTTGGCCATCCATCTGAGTGTGGCTATAAGGATATTTGTCAAAACTGGTTGATTGATAAATGGAATCCCGAAGAGCTAATGAACTTGTATGTGGAGATGGGTGCAAAATACTTTATGGCCATGGGAGTACATCATGATAATTTCGATTGTTGGGACTCCAAATACCAGCCATGGAATTCTGTAAATGTGGGTCCAAAACAAGATATTGTCGGTACATGGGAAAAAATTTCCCGTCAGCACGGGTTGCGATTTGGAATTGGGTTTCATAATACTCCGGGACGGACTTGGGGACAGTTTAT
>JAUZOF010000723.1 GCA_030706585.1 Bacteroidota bacterium | reverse complement strand
GAAAAACTCGAAAATATCAGCGTGGTGGGAATTGCCGGTCCCGGCGATCCGTTTGCCAATCCGACCGAAACCCTTACCACCCTCGAAATCCTGAAAAACGAGTTTCCTGATATTATTTTTTGCCTTTCCACCAATGGTCTGGAGCTGGCTCCGCACATAGACAAGATTGCAGAACTGGGTGTGACGCACGTTACGCTGACTATCAACTCGCTGAATGTCGATACGCTGGCAAAGATCTACACATGGGTGCGTTACCAACGTCGTGTCTATCGTGGAAAGGAAGGAGCTGCCATCTTGCTCGAACAACAGTTGAAATGTATTCCGCTGCTCAAGGCGAAAGGGATTACAGTAAAAATAAATACGGTGGTTTGTCCCGGCATAAACGATCACGAAGTAGAGACACTGGCACAAAAAGTGGCCGAACTGGGAGCCGACACCATGAACTGTATTCCGGTTTATCCAACGGAGAACACCATATTCGAATATATAGAAGAACCTTCGAAAGGCGCTATGAAAGAGCTTCGGGCAACTATTGCCAACTATATTCATCCGATGGCTCACTGTGCTCGCTGCCGTGCCGATGCTGCCGGTTTGTTGGGTAAAGATTGCAACGAAGCGCAGGAAATGATAGGGCAATTCTCGACCATGGTAGTCAATCGTGGCGAAGGTCGCACCCGGGTGGGTGTTGCCACTCAGGAGGGCTTGCTGGTGAACCTGCACATGGGCGAAGCTTCCAAATTCTACATCTTTGAGCAGACCCGCAACGGTTATCACTTTGTGGAAACCCGCAATGCACCTCCGCAGGGCGGTGGTGCTGATCGCTGGCAGATGTTGGCCAATAAAACACTGATCGACTGCCAGGCAGTTTTGGTGGGTGGTGTCGGCGAAACTCCCATGAAAATTCTACAGGACAACGGTGTGAAAGTGATTCAAATGAACGGTTTGATCGATGCCGGTCTGGATGCCGTTTATCAGAATATTCCTTTGAAAACGCTCTGTAAATCTGAATTCAAGGGCTGTGGCGAAGGTTGTCGCGGCAACGCACAGGGCTGCGGATGATGTCATTAATATGCTAATTTGAGAATGTGCCAATATGGCAATTGAATCTGAAATTAGCACATTTTCGCATCTTCAATTCGTTTCGTGTGAATTGGTGTCTGGAACTTGGAATTTTGAACTTGAAACTTTCTAATATTTTTTCGTATGAAAAAGCCTGATTACATGATTATGGTGTGCAACTCGTACCGGGTTGCCGGCGATGCCCAAGGGTATTGCAACAAACAGGGAGCTACATCTTTTGTTCAAATGATAAGCGAAGGATGCTCCGACCGCGGACTCGATGCGGTAGTAACCACCACGGCCTGCCTTAGCGTTTGCAGTCAGGGTCCTATCGTTGTTATTCAGCCGAACAACTACTGGTATGGCGGTATGAACGAAGATAAAATCGATGAGGTACTCGACGCTTTGGAAGAAGGCAAAGCCGTGGAAGAATACCTGATTGCTTGATTTAAAAATTACCATTTACGATTTAAATGCAGATTCCAATTGTAAATCGTAAATCTTTCAATCGTAAATAACTAACATGGATTTTGCCTCACCTACTTTCGCTCCCCGCCTGATCGACTCCACGTTGCGCGATGGCGAACAGGCTCCCGGGGTTGCCTTTTCCAGAGCGGAAAAGCTGAAAGTAGTGCGTCTGCTCGACGCGGTGGGTGTGGATGAGATTGAGGCCGGTACGCCGGCAATGGGAGAGGACGAGGTTGAAACCATTCGTGCAATTGTTCGCACAAAGCCTACATGTCGTATATCGGTATGGAGCAGAGCGCTTCGTCAGGACATTGAGATGGCTGCACGAACCGGGGCAGAAGGTATTCACATGGCCTTCCCTCTTTCTGATATTCAGTTGAAAGTCATTGGCAAAGATTGGGTTTGGATATGCGATGCGCTGCCTGCTTTGGTGGAATATGCGCATCGCTATTTTTCGTATGTCAGCGTCGGGGCGCAGGATGCCAGCCGGACCGGCCGTGCCCGTCTCTTTTCCTACTTTGAGCTGATACAAAAGGCAGGTGTGAAACGTGTCCGCATTGCCGATACCGTCGGACTGTTTACTCCGCTTTCTCT
>JAUZOF010000722.1 GCA_030706585.1 Bacteroidota bacterium | reverse complement strand
GCAGTCGTTTCTGTTGAATAACTAGCTTTAGTCCAGGTTCCCGATATAGAAGTTGATGATGCTGAAATGGGCGAATCAACTGTTGGCGCTGCTGTACAGAATGTTGAAACAGGTCCGTCTGTCAGGGTAAATGGCTTTTGTGCCAAAATATCAGTAGTCCATTGATCGTATATGCTTGAAAATAAATCGTCATTTCCGTAAGCATCCGAACTTGGCCCGCCAATCGCGCCCATAGGTGACATGACGGTAGTTGCAGTAACCCGTATAGGAGTACTGGCTGTGATGCCTAAAGCAGAAAGAGGAACATAGAAATCATAAAAATAGTCTGCATTCCCCCCATCCCGGGTCAATGCTACTGACGTTTGCGCATATTGAGGATTGCTTGCCAAATCGTAAGCCGCGACTAATGTTCCGGTTGTAGCTCCGTCCACATTGTACACTGCAACCCTGAAGTTACTTTCATAAACTACTTCATACTCAAAACCCGGATTCCCATACTTATAGTTGGGATCTGCGTTGGGTCCGGAAGCTCCAAATTTCGAGTCTTTATCAATCAAGACACTATATCCTTTCGAGCCTGCCATGATACTTCCTACCCTGAGTCTGGCCATAAAGTTTGTTCCATCCGAATAGGTATAAAAACCATTTCCATTCTGGTCTTTTACCAATTCTGAGAATCGTCCGTCAGGCCCTCTTCTCAGGTCACCAGTTGGCTCTGTAAATGGCACTGGAATAGTAATATAAGGAATCTCACTGTTAGCGGCGTCTAAATCAGAGCCATTAAAACCAGCGGTAGTCTTTGACGTAAATCCGTCGTGATTAGGGTCCAACACTGAAGACCAGGTTTGTGGCGGGATATTACCATTACCATCTCGCACAATTAAACCCGGTGTCTGGGAAAATCCACTTATGCACAAAAATAAAAATGCTACTGAAAGCAACATTCTACCATAAGGGACAGGTCTTGAATTTAGATGTGTAAATCTTCTCATTCTTTTGAAGTTTATGAAAACGATAAGGATCAAAAAACACTCAGTTGATATATCTAAACAGGAATCAATTTATTTGATTAAAATAAAAGCCACTAAGTTTCGGGGGTGACAAAGTAAAAACATACTACCTCTAATGAATAAACTTTCCTTCTCTCAATGAATAAACTATATAACGAAAAAAGACGAATCCTTTGATTCGCCTTTATGGAATAACATTCAATATATTTTGCAATATAAAGTAATGGGGAAGTTTATAACATCAACCCAATTATAGAAGAGGAAAAGATCAACCCAAATATGATCTGATCAAATTGAAATACAACTATCTCTGGTAAATCTCTCTCCCTCTGAATGTTTTTCTACGACAGGCAATTCTACTAACAATTCTTGACACAAAAAAAGACAATCTGTGTCTTTTCCTTTTTATCAAATCAGGAAATATATAACCTAAACTGACAAAAGAGTTCTATTTATAAATGAATTACCAGGAAAAAGTCTCAATTCTATTATAACCGACAATTAAATGGGCACAACCCCAAACAATCGAAAACACAATCGTTGTTATACAAATAGAAGTATATACACTATCCCAATTTCTGAATTTCATTTCAAACTATCAGAGATGAATAATGATTTGAAAGATAAGAATAATCGAAACAATTAATTTCTGAGGAAGAATGACTCTCCAACTCTTAACCGGAAGTAACTGATTTCCTTCTCTTATTGTTTAAAAGAGGATCTTGACTCCCGGATATTATTGGAGCGCCATATCGAAGGAGATACATTGACAACTAATTTAAACTGTCGACTAAAATTTGATTGCTCCGTGAAACCTGTTCTTTCAGAAATCTCTGCTAATGTAGTTTCAGGAGAAAAAATCAACATTTGCTTTGCCTCTTCAATCCGGAGCTTATTGATCCAGGTATTAAAATTCACTTTTTCTTCTGAGTTTATAAATGCAGAAAGCTGCTTTCTATTAATCTTTAATTCCGTTGCCAGTTCTTCAATGGTAATCCCGGATCGTAGATAGGACTTTCGGGAAAGAATCTTCTCTTTAACGATAGGCCAGGCATTATGAGTTTCTTTATCGATCCTGATTTCCATATCCTTCCTTGCCATTTCTATTGCCGG
>JAUZOF010000721.1 GCA_030706585.1 Bacteroidota bacterium | reverse complement strand
GTGATCCATCGTTAATGAATCAAGCCTATTTTAGGCAATTTACAATTCCGTAAAAAGAATACTGTGATTGAAAGAATAAAGACAGAGGTGATCATTTTGAGTAAACCTCAAACTTTATTTGATCTTTCGACCACCCCTGATTGCAAATCCCGCCAACGGTTCACCATCTTTTATTCGGTTTTATATCCGGTGCGACGGGGTGCATCACCGAACATTTTCAATTATTATTTCACCTTTAGGATCTGATCTTCATAACAATGTATTTCTATCATTCCATCCTTGAATTCTATTTTTTCAACAAAATCTGGTAGTCCATAAGTTTCAATAATATCAAAAGATCTAGAATCTACCTTTATTAACTCTAGCTCATTTATTATGAGAATGCTGTCATTATATAGTATAGCATCATAGAAAAAGTAGTCTAGATATAACTTTAATACTATTTCTCCGTTAATAAAATCAAAGATTGCCAAGTTTTGGTCTACTCCAACCAGATAAATCTGATCGACAATATTTAACATCTTTGGTTTTAGGATATCGCTTTGCCAACCCAATTTATAATTGATTAACCCATCTGAAATTACACCAAAAGCCCGATCAATTGTGTTATCGTCAAATAAAGTTACGCAATTAAGCGTTTCATAATCTATCTTGGCGATCTTCTTAAATTCTATATTCATAACAATAGCTGCTAATATATTTTAGGTATGATTGTACTTATGGATGGTGTTGCATTCATATTTCCTCCTTTATAAAAGAAACCAACATTAATACAACCCCGGTTCTCCGTAGCCTGTCAATACCATCAACAAACTTCAAGAAACCGCAGTCTGCCGTTCGGCGACAGGCTCCGCCTTCGTCGTTATAAATCAAGGCCTCCTGGCCTTACCTTAGTGTAAAAACAAACACCCGAATTTCAGAACGACCACCAAAAATAACCATTCCTATCCATTAATCCTTCTCATCACACTACATTATGCCCTCGCCCCGTCGGATGTATATCGTAGGAATTAACGGAGCCGTCGATGGAATTTGCAATCCCATCTCTTTAATACTAATAGGATTTTCAATCCGACAACAAACTTTTCCACTATAAAATTAAGCATTTTAGCAATGCTTCGAATGCTCTTTCGGAATTTGTATCCTTATAATACAGGAAAGACAGAACGCATTCAACTGCGCTGAACGATGTTTTCGACTCGAACACACATCACTCTGATACGGTTGCAATCCTGTGCGACAGGGAATTATAAACGAGAAAAGCGGCTCCGGTACTTGTATACCGAAACCGCTTTAGGTTGATTTCTCCAGAGAAGCTATTTGATCTTATTCGAAGGTCAAGACATTGTCTATTTGATGAATAACCGCTGAAGATGACGAGGTAATTGTCGAGGTTACGAAATTACTTCCGGTGGCACTCCCTGTTCCATCTATGTTTTTGTACTTTGAGGGGATTTGAGCGAATACGTAATCTTTGGCAATGATATTGTATAAACCATCCTGAGTGACAACATTAGCCGTTTTCCCATTTTCGGTTGTGAGTTTAAGAGTATTATCAGTGACCGTCACCCCTATTTCCAGAAACTTGTTTTTCCCGGTATTCCAATAAGACTGAACGTCATTTTGTTTAATGGTTTGTGTCCGAAATTGTTTAGTCAGATTTTGTCCGTAGAAAACGGCATTATCCTGAAAATGGTAACGCAGGAAACGGAGCATTTTATTGATCGCAGCACTTTGTGCTTGTCCGGGGGCCAATTCATAGATCTGACTCCAGGAAGCAATTGTTCCATTATCAATGGCAGCCTGAATAGCTTCATTGGTCGGTACGTACACCGTGTAATTAAATGCATTGAAAAACCTTACGCGGTAATCAACTCCTTGTTGTGTAAAAATCTGAGAAACACAGGTATCAGGCACACCCTTAAGCAACTCAAAAAACTTTGAAAACTGAGGAGTTGTCGATAAGACTTTATAGACCGACCTTAGAGTTGGATCAATCGGTTTGGTCAGAAAATAGGTATTTCCATTCTCCTGATTAAAGACCTGGCCATCGGCGACTTCAGCTTTTGTGTTTTTTTCAATATCCCGACCGCCCTGTACAGTTAACGATGAACCACTTCCCGAAACCTTTAT
>JAUZOF010000720.1 GCA_030706585.1 Bacteroidota bacterium | reverse complement strand
CCTGACGGTTCTTGTGAAGAGCCAGCTTGGTCTCTTTATCAAGCGGCAGATTCTTCACTTTCTTATCAAACAGTTTCATGTACCGCGGCTGCGAGTCGAACAGAAAAGGCGCGTGCGTGGTGGCCGTCATATATACATTCAGGTAAGGCTTTCTCTTCAACGAATCGAGCACCTCAAAGCTGCGGTTAAACACGGCATCGTCAGGATAACCCATTGACCAGCCGCCTTCACCTTCGGCCATCATTTTGTACTTTTTGCCGAAGTTGCGCAATACATAGTCTGTTTTTTGCATACGGATAAATCCGCCCATGTTGTCATAGTCAAGCTGATAGCCCACCATGAAATAGGAGTAGTAACCGTTTTGTTTCAATATGGAAATCAGCGATTCGTGATCGGGCATGATGCTGTTGTTGGAGAAACCGCGGTTACCAAAAGGCAGCGATGCCAATGTGGCCGGAAAGACACCGAAAGTAGCCGTGGCGTTGCTCAGGTGATTGTCCCAGCAAAGGCTGCGTTTGGAGAGTTCGTCCAGGAACGGTGTGAAGCTGGTCAACGGCGCATTGCGACCGCTAAAAGTACGCGAAAGGCTTTCTACTACCACTAATACGATATTCGGACGTTCTTTGCCCAGATTAAAGTAAGGACTAAGCACGTCTATGTCATGGTTTTCGTGCATGAGCGGGTAGTTTTTGTCGGTAAACTTAAACGGACGGTTAGTCTGGAAATAGGCAAATTCTCCCTGCATCTCTTTTGCCGAAGCGTTGCGGTGATTGCGTAAATCACAGAAGTATTTAATCGCATCGGCTGTCCAGTAACTGGCTTTGTTACAGGTCAGGTAATATTGAGCAGTCTGCTCGAAACTGGAAGAAGATGGGACGATAAAACTGATCAGTAACAGGGGGGCGAGGATGAAAAACAACATTACTCGTTGTGCTGTACGGTTGAAGGCTATGCGACGGAAAATGAACCGGTAAGCCCCGAAGTATAAAAGAGTCAACAGGATAAACGGAAGAAAAGAGATGGGTTTGCCTGCATAAGTTTTCACTGTGATAATCTGCTCGGCAGAGTCACGGGTGAAAAACTCGTGGTCAAACGGAACGGAACGATCAATAAATACGTAAAGCAAGGCAATGCAGCAGAAAATAAAGGCAACGTTTAAAACATGCATCACTATTTCGGCTGCCCGTTTACTGAGGTATGATGTTAAAAACCAGAATAGTAAGACAATGCTGCTGAAAACACCCCAGGTAAGGTAATCGTACCAAAGTCCATTTATTTCGGATAGCAAAACATGTTTGGTGGAAAAAAATTTCAACGAAGCGTCAAAATATTCGTAACCCCTGATTGCGATTAAGCAGATTAACAACGAAAGGGAATAATGAAGGAAAAGGGATTTGTGTCTGTCTGTAAACATCTCTTTTAATGGTTTAGCGAATACAAAGGTAGAGTTTTTTGAGCAGTTATAAATGAATAAAGCCGTCTCATAAATAGAGGCGGCTGTTAAAGATATTGTAGTCTGCGATTGTTCCCTGGCAAATCAGCGAATCAAACTAGGTTATAAAAGAATCCATCGATTTGTTTTTCGAGCTTTGGATATAGCCTAACTAACAGAGAGCGTTTAGTAATATACATCAGACTTTGTATAACTAAAATCAGGCTCGGTATCTTTTGCATGAGGCATTGTGTAACTGACATAATTTTGTAAAGGGTCTTGCGTAACTTGCATTAATAAAAAAGACTGGCGTTTCGATGTTGTTAACCGGGGATGAAGCAGGGAGATGAAAAGAGTGTAAATAAGAGATATTTGGAGGACGAATATATACCCCAAAGAATGGAAATGGAGAAAATGTGATGATATGGGTCGGGTTGGCCTTCCATATCGGAGATGAAAGTCAGCATTATACGAACCTGTACTGATTATCCCTAATTTCAAGTAAAATACAAAAAGGCTCACATTTCCCTGCCTCACAACGAAAAACATTAACTTTGTAGAGAATAAGAAATCTTATTATGCAGTATTGCGCAAACATATCCTACCTTTTCCTTTCTATAGGCATTGGACTCATTTTTATATTATTGACTATTTATCTGTATCTCAGGCTTAAGAGTTCAGATAAAAAAAGAATTGTGGCAGAAT
>JAUZOF010000072.1 GCA_030706585.1 Bacteroidota bacterium | reverse complement strand
CATCAGGGTTTTCACCACGGCCATCGAAAGCAAATCGGTAACGGTTATTTTCTTGCCGGTCTTTTCTTTGACCGGATCCATCAGCTTTGCACGCAAAGCGTTCATCTCGGTCATGTCCACTTCCCAGGTCTGGATAAAGGTAGGTGCACCGAAGAAACTTTCCGACATACGCCTGCCGATCACTTTACGCATCATGCTCATCGGTACGACTTCTGTGTCGCCCTCTTCGGCCGGTATGGCCGGAACCGATTCTGCTTTATTACTGACAGAAGGGGCAGTTGCTTTTAGAGAAGCGGCTGCGGGCAGCCCGTATAATTCGTCGCGGTCAAAGATGGCTTTAACGGCAGGATCGGGAATCAGATTCAACACGTCCTCCTTCATCACTTTTCCGTTGTGGCCCGAGCCGGTCACCCCATTCAGATCAATATTATGCACTTCTGCTATCCGATAGGCTAACGGTGTAATATGAATCTTTTTCTCGTAGTTGAAGCCTGCCACATCATCCTTGTGAATCCGGCCTTTGGCTCCGGTTCCTACCACATGAAACAGCTCAACTCCCAACCGTTTAGCCAAAGCCCGGGCTGCAGGAGTTGCTCTTAATTTCGTACTTTTCATGCTCACCCTCCCTGTTATCGTTTGTTCATAAGGTTAAGGATGTATTTTTTGATGCGGTCCACATTGGGAATCATAGCCGTTTCAAGACTATGGTTATAGGGAACCGGCACATCTTCGGCAGCCAGACGCATAATCGGAGCATCTAAATAATCAAACGCTTCGCTCTCGGCTATAATGGCAGATACCTCACCGATAAATCCGTTGGTTTTGTGTGCGTCATTGACCAGCAATACTTTTCCGGTCTTTTTCACCGATTCCAGTACTGCCTCTTTGTCCAGGGGAATTAATGTCCGCAGGTCCACCACTTCCACACTCACGCCGTCAGAGGTTTCAACCTCGTAGGCAGCCTGCAGCACGCGCTCCAGCATTCGTCCGTAAGTAATTACCGTTACATCTTTTCCCTCTTTCTTGATATCGGCTTTGCCCAGCGGCAAAACAAATTCGGGATCGACCGGTACTTCGCCCTTTACATTATATTGGGCTTTGTATTCCAGGAATATCACCGGATTATTATCCCGGATAGAAGCTTTCAACAGGCCTTTTACATCAGCCGGAGTACCCGGTGCCACGACTTTCAGTCCCGGAATGTGGCAAAACCACGACTCGAGCGACTGAGAGTGTTGAGCTGCAGAGCCTACACCGGATCCGGCAGCGCAACGGAAAACAACAGGTACCTGTCCTTTACCGCCAAACATATACCGGGTCTTGGCTGCCTGATTGACAATATTATCCATCATATATACGACGAAATCCATAAATGTGACATCTACGATGGGTCGCATACCTGTCATCGCGGCTCCGATGGCACAACCTGAAATGGCATTTTCGGAAATGGGGGTATCCCGCACACGTTCTTTGCCGAATTCCTCAAGCATACCGACCGAGGTTCCGAAATCACCACCGAAAATACCGACATCTTCACCCATCAGAAATACGTTTTCGTCTTTTCGCATTTCTTCGGACATGGCTGTTATAATTGCGTCTCTTACAGACATTAGTTTTGTTTCGTTTTTCATTGAAGTTGCTTTTTTATATAATGGAGCACATCAGTTAAGCGTATCTTCTTAACCCTTGAAATGAGGAATCTATAAGAATATGATCTTTTAAATCGCTTGTTTAGTCGGCAAATATATCTTCGAATGCCGATTCCAGATTGGGATCAGGACTGCTCTGAGCAAATTTTACAGATTCTTCCACACGTTCTTTCGATTTGGCATCCAATTCATCAAGTTCGGTATCGGTTGCTATCTTGTTTTCAATCAGATATACTTTAAATTTCAGGATAGGATCTTTTTTCTTCCATTCATCCACTTCCTGTTTCGTGCGGTATTTTCCCGGATCGGAAGTGGAGTGACCATACCAGCGGTAGGTAAGACTTTCCACCAGAACGGGACCATTGCCATCGCGAACGTATTTCACCACTTCTTCTAACATCCTGTACACATCCAGTACATTATTGCCATCTTCGATCAGGTACCCCGGAATACCGTATGCTCCGGCTCGCAGATAGTTATACTCGACATTGATCACCGATTTGATGGGAGTGCTGATGCCGTATGAATTGTTGATCGTATAGAAGATCACCGGTAGTTTCCAGACTGATGCCAGGTTGACGCATTCGTGAAAGGTACCTTCATTGCAGGCGCCGTCTCCAAAACAGCATAACACAATATTGCCTGTCTTTTTCATCTTTTGGGTGAGGGCTGCACCGATAGCCATTCCCATACCACCGCCTACAATCCCGTTAGCCCCAAGGTTTCCATTTTCCAGGTCGGCAATATGCATGGATCCCCCTTTCCCCTTACAGGTTCCATTGGCTTTTCCCATGATTTCGGCCATCATGCCGTTGAGGTCTATTTCCATGGCAATGCTTTGTCCGTGTCCACGGTGGTTGGAAGTAATCAGGTCACCCTTCCCGATAGCAGAGATAGCTCCCACATTCGCAGCTTCTTCGCCTACTGAGAAGTGTGTCATCCCGGGAACTTGTCCCTTCTTAACCATCTGATTCACCTTATTGTCGAAATTTCGAATGTCAAGCATCAGCCTGTACATATGCAGCAGCTTTTCTTTGGTTAATGACATACTGTAAATTATTACCAGTGATTAAATGAAATTATTCTAAATAAGAACGATGGTCGGAAGCGAATGTTCAGTATAAATCTCTATTTTTTGAAATATAAAACTTTGATCGTAAGGGATGAGTTTTAAGCCTTTTGCTTTTAACAAGCGGCTGTGAATCAGCTAATTTTAGAATAAAAAGATAACGTGGATGGAAGGGTTTTAAATAAGGACAAGAAGAATATAAGAAGATTGAATCTAAATGAAGATTCCAAAAAGCAGAAGCCGCTTTCTATCGCAATTGGACGTTATTTTCAAATTATATTTTACCCACACTCCTTTTGGCGCAGGGGGGAGGACCCGTGCCTATCATTTGTACAGTTTGTAACTGTATATTTGCGAGTTAAAGCAAAAGTAGCCTTTGAGATGGAAATGAATATTCAGAATTGTGCAGAAACTGGAGTTCTTTTTCCGAAAACTATCGGAATGTAAGCAGATGTAAAATGCTTGAAATGGGGCTTAGGTTACAAGCTCAATGGGGGGGCTGGCGTTTGTAATGCAAAGCCTTGCTTATAAAAATGTCGTAGCGAGAATGCTACGACATACGACAGCATTACGGTTAACGACCGCTACAGTAACCCCGTCGCAGCGGATATGAAACCGAATAAATATGATCTTACTGTCAGGGCGTGTGTGATTTTTAATCCGCCCTTTCGTTATTATTAGCATTTATAATGCGGGACCAATAGACATAAAATCCGAAGCCTTGGTAAAATGATTATTATTAAAGCGGAATAGTTTGTTTTCGGATTGAAAATCCCTGACGGTTTCGCAACTTTCTACCGCATATCCGGTGGGACGGGAGGAATTGGGATTTTTGTCTGTTATTATTGAGAATAAGATAAAGCAAAGCTTTGTAAAATCTGCACAATGATGATTTACTAAAGATGCACAGCTTATAGAAATTGCGAGATTTTGCAAGAATCTCGCAATTTCAAGAGGTGATAGTATGACCTCACACCCGAAATTATTAGAAAATAATCTGGTCTCCCAGCTTCAGATCCGTATCCTGAAGAAAGCGACAGACATATACAAGCCGGAGGCTTGTTTTTAAAGATAGCGAAGGCTGGAGCAATACCCTTAATAGCCGACTGCGGTTATTGAATGCTGTGGGATTGCGAATCGGATACACTGACCAACCGGGGGAGTTTATTTAACTTCCCCGATAGCCCGCAGCAGTTCCTCATGAATCGTTCCATTGGATGCCACAATGTTGTTTCCGTCCAGATAATGCGCACTGCCGTGGAAATCGGTCACAGTACCTCCCGCTTCCGTAATAATCAGTACACCCGCCATAAAATCCCATTTCCCGATATACATCTCGAGCCAACCGTCAAAACGTCCTGCCGCTACATAGCAGAGAGCCGTAGCCGCCGAACCGTTCATACGGATCGCACCGGCATAACCGTAAAAGTGGTTGATCAGATGAAGGGCGGTCGCGCTGTATTTATTAAAGTCGTAGGGGAGCTCAATGCAAATCATGGCATGGTCGATTTGGTTCGTTTTGGCCACAGAGATGGGTTTACCATCAAGATAGGCGCCACCTTCTTTCCAGGCATAGAAGCATTCGTCCCGGCAAACCTCATAGACCACACCGATCAGCACCTCGTCTCTCCTGCGCAGAGCAATCGAGACGCAATAGGGGGCATTGTCATGTATGTAATTGGTCGTCCCGTCCAGCGGGTCAATGACCCAGCAATACTCTTCATCGTTGTAGGTGACGGTCTCCTCTTCGGTGATAAACCCCGCTCCCGGTACTAAATCCTTCAACCCTGCCACGATGAGCTTTTCCGAACTCTTATCCACATAGGAGACATAATCGTGACTGTTCTTTTGTTCTACGCTGTCAAACGAAAAGTTTACTCTTTCCTTTTTCTGATATTCTCCGGCCTGTCTCGCTATCTTGCAGACTTCCAGTGTTATTTCTTTTAGGTCGGTCATTGTGTATTCCTTGAATTTATTTACCTGGGACTCTTTGCTTTGGTTTGTTAAACGTTTTGTTCAAAAGTAGGATTTCTGTCGATAATATCCAACTGAGAGATTATTCGCATCACTCCATTTGACATTGTATCACAGGTAATCCGTTTTGAATTGCGAATGCAAAGATAATTATCTCCGTTGTTGATAAAGTATGAAGATCGTTGTCGGAGGTGAGGCTTGCTGTCTATGCCATCTTTATTTGGCTCTATAACGGTTTGTATGGGTAATATTTTAAAGGCTGATACAATCATAATTATTTAGCCACGAATTCACGAATAAGAATGTGTCTTTCCTTTTTTCAGTAATGAAAAAAGATTCGTGAACCTACGATCCTCAGCATGCTTGATTAACAGCAGGTTATATGCAGTATTTTAATTCGTGCATTGACTTCGTCGAACTACGTTTCGTGGCTAAAAGAGGGTGTCCCAAAAGAAAAAGAGTCTATTCAAAAAGTAGCAAATTGTAAGTAGAAACCGCCCCAAGCCCCTTCCCGATAGCTATCGGGAGGGGATGTTTGGAAGTGCAAATCTGGACCGAATTCCCACTCTTCAAAGTCCCCTTTTGGGGAATCGAAGATCGGCGTAGCCAATTAGGTGCGGGTAGAACAGACGAACTATCAATATGTCAGTTTGATTATGATTTAATTGACTTTTGGGCCACCCACTTCCACGAAATCCTTCAGGAAATCCTTTCCCTAAAGGAGGACTGAATAGAGATCAACCCACACAAAACATTATAGAGCCCTTTATTTTATCCCTCCAATCTTGAATCTCATCAGAATAAAATTCCGTAACACAGAGAAATATTCGTTCTTGCAGTGTTTTCTATGTATCATACCATTTTACACAATTACACATGAAGAACTCATTACTTTTGATTTTACTGTCTATCCTGACTTTATCCGGAGAGCAGGCTTTCTCAGCCAATAAACCAAATCCCTCATCACCCCCCGACCGCAAATGGTGGAAAGAGGCGGTCGTTTACCAAATTTATCCCCGTAGTTTTAAAGATAGCAATGGAGACGGAGTCGGTGATTTACGGGGAATCGTAGAAAAGCTGGATTACATCAAGAGCCTGGGGATTGATGTCGTTTGGTTGAATCCGGTTTTTACCTCTCCGAATGCCGATAACGGTTACGATATCAGCAATTACCGGGATATTATGCGTGAGTTTGGTACAATGGCCGATTTCGATCAGTTGCTTAAAGGGATGCATGAGCGCGGAATCAAACTTGTACTGGACCTGGTGGTCAATCACAGCAGTGACGAACACGAGTGGTTTAAGCAAAGCCGGAGTTCGCGCACCAATCCGTACCGGGATTATTATCACTGGTGGCCTGCCGAGAAAGGTAAACCTGCATTTCGTCCCGGTGCTTTTGAGGTGGATGGTAGCGGATGGCGTTACGACTCATTGACCAATGCTTATTACCTGCACTATTTCAGCTACAAACAGCCCGATCTGAACTGGGAAAATCCAAAACTGAGGAAAGAGATTTTCGATATGATGAAATTCTGGTTTGACAAAGGTGTGGATGGTTTCCGCATGGATGTTATTCCATTTATAGCCAAGGATACCGCCTTTCCGGTCATTACACAAAAAGAGTTGCAGCAAAAATACAACGGAGACTGGAGCCAGTATATGGGTTCCGGTCCGGGGCTTCACGATTACCTGAAAGAGATGAACCGCGAAGTGCTGAGCAAATACAATTGCATGACAGTAGCCGAAGGTGCCGGTGTTACGGTGAAAACGGCGCATGACTTTGTGGATGAGGAGCGCAATGAGTTGAATATGCTCTATCACTTCGAAGGGGTAAGTCTGGGCTATTTACCGGACAAATTCAAAGTGATGGATCCCAACGGATATAAGCTGACGGAATTCAAAAAGATCTACTCCAAATGGGACAGCGTGTTTTCCCGCAAAGGGTGGGGAACCATCTATCTGGGGAATCATGATCAACCCCGTATGGTAACCCGTTGGGGAAATGATTCGCTCCAATACCGGGAGTTATCCTCCAAAATGCTGACCACCTTCCTGATGACCATGCGGGCAACGCCTTATTATTACTTCGGGGATGAACTGGGAATGAATAATATCAAATTTGATCAGATTGAGGATTATCGCGATATCGAATCGATCAGTATGTACCAACAGATTAAGAATAACGGGGGCGATCTGCAAGAGTTTATTGATGCGCAGAAAATTTCAGCACGGGACAACAGCCGTACTCCTTTCCAATGGGATGCTTCTCAGAATGCCGGATTTACATCGGGTACCCCCTGGATTAAGGTGAATCCCAATTATCGCGCGGTGAATGTGGCGGCAGAGGAACAAGATGAAAATTCGGTATTGAACTATTTCCGGAAAATGGTCCGGTTGCGGAAACATAATCCGGTACTGGTCTATGGCGCCTACAAACTATTAGTGCCCGAAGATCCGCAGGTATATGCCTATACCCGTACGCTGGGTAATGAGCAATTCCTGATCCTTCTGAACTTCTCAGCTAAAAAGGCTGATTTTGCATTGGACAAAAAACTGAATCCGGCATTTGTCCTGATAAATAATTACCCTAACATTGAAACAAATGGCAAACAGGTAAAACTGGCGCCTTATCAGGCGGTGGTTGTCCGGATGAAATAAATAAGATTATAGTCAAAACAGAGAGAACCCTGATTTCTCTGTACTGCACCCCAAAAGTTTAACAGAGCTTTTGGGGCGTTTTTTATTGGTGGAAACTGAAAGCACGTAACAATTGGAATGGTATTGAACCATTTGTCGTCTGTAGGAGTAAAGTGTTGTGTTTTTGTGTGATATGGCCCGTTTTAGATGCTTTCATCATTGTAAAATCTCAGATGTAACACTATTACATGCTTATGAAACATCTGTTATATATCGAGAAAGACATAGCAAATACTTTTGTTTCATCGAATTACACCGATTATTAATCTAAAAACTAATTGCTATGAAACGAGTATTACTTACTCTCGCTCTGTCCGTTGCGACGCTCTCTTCTTTTGCTCAAACCACTATTTATGATGGTGAAACTACAACTCCTGATTTCTGGGACCTTGGTGGTAATCCTCCCAATGGGGCAGATTGTCATGCTGGAGAAGGCTGGAAATTATATGTTTCCGGAAGAATGGATATTCTGACTGAAGGTGTTGCTAATCCCGATGCATCAGGCTTAAATACAACCGGAAAGGTTGTGAGATTTGTCCGTGCTAAAGTAGGAGAGGGGTGGGCTGGTGCTTCACTTAATATAGCCTCCTTAAATCTGAATATCAGTCAAACCAATAAGTTTAGCATATTGGTCAATAAACCGGTTGAGGGAAATGTAACTATGAAGCTCGAAGGTGCAGGTAGTCAGGAGGTGACAGCCTATTACAGTTCACCCGGCCAATGGCAGAAACTGGAGTTTACTTTTAATAGTACAAACTTTACCGGTGCGCCTGCTACTTTACTGGTTTTTCCACATAATCAGAGCGGTCTGACAGAAAACACAATTATCTATTTTGATGAAGTGACTATGTACGATGCATCAAATAATCCAACCGTATTATATAATGGTGACGGTCCGCAAACATTGGGATTTCTGGATGGTTACTGGGGACCGAACGGAGATTTGAATAATCTTCAGACAGATGTTTTTCCCAATTTATATAAGACCGGAATCAATACTTCGAATCATGTGATGCGTTTCCTCCGTGCAAAAGATGGTAAAAGCTGG
Source organism: Bacteroidota bacterium (assembly GCA_030706585.1). Classification (GTDB taxonomy): domain Bacteria; phylum Bacteroidota; class Bacteroidia; order Bacteroidales; family UBA7332; genus CAXXIC01. Next base: position 4,232 of record JAUZOF010000072.1, on the reverse strand, counting down.
TGTGGTATCGGATTAGGAGGACAAGACTTTAATGTGGCAAGTACACCTGTATTTAGCTTAATGATCAACAAGCCCGTTTCCGGTAAAGTCGGAATGAAACTTGAAGGCGCAGGAGCGCAGGAACTTTACGCCGATTATACAACACCGGGGGAATGGGCAAAACTGACTTTTACATTTGACCCTGCTCAATTTACCGGTCACCCGAATACACTGATTATCTTCCCTCATTTTGAGGATACAGATTTATCCGGACAGAATTTATTGGCACATACGCCGATGTATATAGACAATGTTACTTGTGGAGCCAGTTTACCCACGTCGGTTAATGTCCCAATTCAGGAAGTTGTTCCGGTATCCTATAAAATATTTAGTTTGTCAGGAGAGTATCTGACCGGACAAATGGAAATGTTGAATAACGGGATTTACATAAAGAAGACTTTTTATAGTAACGGAACGGTTGAGGCATCCAAATTTGTTATAGTAAAGTGATTCTTGCCTTCAGAAAATACCGTTTTACTCTACCGAATCGCTCTTTTGTATGTTAAATCTATAGGTTGTAACATAATTACATGCTAATGAAACATCTGTTATCTACTAAAATTCAGTTCGACAGTAGCTTTGTTCTGTAGAAACGATAAAAGGATAATAACAAGAAGAGAAACATAAACTGAAAGTACAACCTAATACCATTACAATATGAAAACGATTGATAAACTAATAGCCAGATTGCAAAAAGCCCAATCACTGACTGAAAGGATTGCAATCAGAATTCAAATCATCGAATTGAACCGTAACTCTGAGAATTCAAATAAAAAGAGTTATTCCATCAAGCCCATTACAGACTTTCTGGAGCGGGTACAAAAAGATTATACTAACCAACTGGAGCTATACTCTGTAATTTAATGTGAAATGAAACGAGCATGAACTAATGTTCATCAAAGTGGTTGACATTATAAGCGATACCGATAGCTATCGGCACCATACGTAGCCAAAACACAAAAATAATGATGTATGAAAAATGCTTACTTAATTCTATTCTATCTCTATTAAAATGAATGTAACCATGAAACTGAAATCAAAGAATCAAAATGAATGCAACTAAAATTGAGAGTCTAAATTTTAAATCTACAAAATCATGAATGTCAAAAACAAATTTCAACGCAGTGTATGGCGAAAGTTGAGTTTGTTAGCTATTTTTTGCAGCTTCAGTGTTGCGATAATGGCTCAAACAAAAACAATTACCGGGGTTGTGACCTCCTCCGAAGACGGGGAAAAGCTAATTGGCGTAACTGTTGTTGTTAAAGGAACAACTTTAGGTACAGTTACAGATTTAAATGGGAAGTATTCCATTAAAGTGAATGAGAATTCTACTCTTGTATTCTCAATGGTAGGTATGAGACCAGTCGAGGCAAAGGTGGGTAACCGCTCTGTAATTAATGTGTTAATATCTCCTGATGTAAAAGCTTTGGAGCAAGTCGTTGTGACCGGTTATTCTTCGCAAAGAAAGGCGGATTTGACGGGTGCAGTAACAGTGGTTGATATGGATGAACTTAAAAAAGTTACAGCCAGTAACCCGATTCAGGCATTGCAGGGCCGTGCTCCAGGTGTTGTTATTACTAATGATGGCTCACCGAGTGGTTCAGGGGTGACTGTTCGTGTTCGTGGTATTAGTTCGCTTAACGATGCAGGAAACAATCCTCTGTATGTAATTGATGGTGTGGCTACCCAGGCGGGTATGCATGAGCTGAATCCAAACGACATTGAGTCTATCCAGGTACTGAAAGATGCATCAGCGGCTACGATCTACGGGTCAAGAGCTTCAAGTGGTGTAATAATCATTACGACTAGAAAAGCTAAAGAAGGACAGTTGAAAGTAGATGCAAGTATTCGCCTTAGTTCTTCCTGGTATGGTGATAAAATGAGTATGCTGGATAGCCAGGGGTATGGTAAGGCTATGTGGCAGGCCTACGTGAACGACGGTAAAGACCCTAATTCTAATAATGTGTTATATAATTACGACTGGTCGAAGAATGCAAATGGCGTTCCTGTATTGAATAAAATCACATTGCCAACTTATCTGGATGCAGCTCAGACCATGCTAACATCGAATACGAACTGGTTTAAAGAAATTACACAGAACGCACTTTCGCAATCCTATGACGTAGCAATTTCAAGAGGAACGGATAAAGGAAATACGATGTTCTCTTTGAACTATACCAATAATGATGGTATTATCAAAACGACCAATTTTGAGCGTTATTCAGCTCGTCTGAATTCTGATACAAAGTTGTTGAATAATAAACTGGTAGTCGGGGAAAATCTGTCTTTGAATAAAACCAGTGAAGTTCAGGATCCGGGTGTAATGGATCTGACATTCCAGACATTGCCTCTTATTCCGGTTCATACTGTTGATGGAATAGGCTGGGGAGGTCCGGTGTCCGGAATGAATGACCGCCAGAACCCTGTCAGACTACTCGAAGATAATAAACAAAATGCATACAATTACCTTCGACTCATGGGTAATATTTATGCAGACGCAGAGCTTTATAAAAATTTGCATTTGAAATCCAGTTTTGGTATTGATTACGGCGATTTCTATAAGCGATCAATGCAATTGACATATCAGTCGGGATATCTGCAGAATTCTATTAATAACGTAGCTAATAATCAAAGTCATTCTATTAAATGGACCTGGACTAATACATTGAATTATGTAATTAAGAAAGGGAAAAATAATTTCGATGTTTTAGTTGGATCAGAAATGTATAAAGAGCATGATGAAAGCTTCTATGCTTGGCGTGAAGGGCTTATAAGTGAAGATCCTAACTATATGTATCTTGATGCAGCTACCGGAAAATTCGGTCTGGGTGGCGGAGCTGCAGAAAACACCTTGCTTTCTTATTTTGCTAAAGCAAACTACGAATTTGACCATAAGTATCTAGCATCTGCGACAGTGCGTTATGACGGTTCTTCTCGTTTTGGTAAAAATAACAAGTATGGTACTTTCCCCGCATTCTCTTTGGGTTGGAGATTAAACCAGGAGAATTTCATAAAAGATAATACAGATCTTATCTCTGACCTTAAATTGAGATTTGGTTGGGGTAAAACCGGGAATCAAACAATTGATAACAACGCTATTTTCTCAACTTATGTAACTAATTATGCAGGTGGTGATCCAACCTGGAATACATCTTCTAGTACAGCTTATGACCTAAACGGTGTAAAAACAGGAGCTTTACCTTCAGGTTATCAAGCAACACAAAGAGGGAATGACAACCTGAAATGGGAAGCGCAAACACAATCAAACTTTGGTCTTGATTTTGGATTTATGAATCAGAAAATCTATGGATCGTTTGATTACTTTGTTAAAAACACATCTGACATGTTGGTGAATCCTCCTTATCTAGCTGCAATCGGCGATGGAGGTGGTCACTGGGTGAATGGTGCTTCTATGAAAAATACAGGTTTTGAAATGATGGCTGGTTACAGAGACCAGATTGGGAAAGATTTCAAATTTGATATTACAGGAAACGTTGGTTCATACCACAACAAAATCACTGCGCTACCTGCTGAAGTTGTGAATAACTATGGCGGTAATGGAACCACAGATAATATCCTGGGACGTCCATTGGGATCTTACTATGGATACGTTGCTGATGGATTATTCAAAACTCAGGATGAAGTGGATAATTCCGCTGTTCAAAACGGAAAAGGATTGGGTCGTATCCGCTATCGTGACATTAATGGTGATGGCGTGATCAATGATAAAGACCGTACCTGGATTGGTGTGCCTCACCCAGATTACACTTATGGTTTAAATATTAACCTGGAATATAAAGGGTTCAATCTTACCTTGTTCTTTAATGGTGTGGGCAGAGTTGATCTGAATAATTATGCTGTAAAAAGTTTTACCGACTTCTGGAGCGTTCGTGAAACCGGATCAAATAAAGGAACCCGATTGATAGGAGCATGGTCTGTTTCTAATCCTAATTCGAATATTCCTGCTTTAACTCAGACGGATGCAAATAATGAAGCAAGATTCTCAACCTACTATATTGAGAATGGCGCATACTGTAAACTCAAAAATGCAGAATTAGGTTATACCGTTCCTCAAAAAGCATTGAAGAAAGTAGGGTTGAGTAGTCTGCATCTTTATGTAAGCGGTCAAAATATTATGACTATAAAGAGCAGTAGCTTTACAGGTGTAGATCCGGAAAGACCGGACTTTGCAT
>JAUZOF010000719.1 GCA_030706585.1 Bacteroidota bacterium | reverse complement strand
AAGGTGAGAAGGTAAAAAGTCTGTTATATATTGCCTTTTACGTAGAAGTTATTCCGTTTTTCGAATCCAATGGTAGTGTCAGGTCCATGTCCCGGAAAAACCCTGGTTTCGTCTGGTAAAGTGTAAAGTTTCGCCTTGATTCCATAGATAAGTGTGTCGTAATCTCCGCCAGGCAGGTCGGTGCGGCCGATACTCTGCTGGAATAGTACGTCGCCCACGAAAAGGCATCCATATTCTTCGGAATAAAATACGATACTTCCCGGAGAATGTCCCGGTACATGAATTGCTTTCAGTGTTTGTTCGCCAAAGCTAATGATGTCGCCTTCGTTAATGTATTGACTGATAACCGGATTTTCCTCATTTACATGAAATCCAAACCGGGCAGCCTGCTCAGGTAGATGGTGCAGAAATTCCTCGTCACCTTTATGTGCCTGGAGTCCTACGCCATAAGTATTCGAAACGAAGTTGATGCCGAAGCAGTGGTCGAAGTGGAGGTGTGTATTGAGTATGTGTTTTACGGTAAGTCCCTTTTCCTGAATAAACTCTTTGAGTTGAGCTTGTTCGGCAGGGCTGTAACAGCCCGGATCAATGATAACACACTCTTTTGTATCGTCGTATAGCAAATAGGTGTTTTCTTCTACCGGATTGAAAACGAAGGTTCTGAGTTTCATATATTATGTTGAATTTGTAATTGTAAGTTGAATCCCGGAGTATTTATTGAGTAGCCCAAAAAAAGAAACCACAGGTTCACAAAAATAATCAATCTTTTTGTTGCAACCTGTGGTTTTACCACTTTCTTATGTCTTAATTCCGGATTATAACGGAACGTACACGATTTTCTTGGTATGGAAAAACTCTTCTTTGAAGTAGTCTTTCAGATCAACGGTCATCGTTTTATTTTTAAACGGCATAATTTCATGCCGTAATTCTCCTCCTTTCAGGCAAATGAGACCGTTAGGTAAGCTGTTGATCTGTGTTTTCTTGATGTTTTTAGCTACAAGTTTTACCAGGTCAGCTAATGGCATCACAGCACGGCTAACCACAAAGTCAAACTGTCGTTTTTCCTCTTCGACTCCGCAGTGGCGAACAGTGACATTTTCCAATCCGATGGCTTTGGCAACTTCATTGGCCACCATTACTTTTTTACCGATACGGTCCACCAGGTGAAACGTTACTTCCGGAAACAGAATAGCAAGCGGAATTCCTGGAAAACCACCACCTGTGCCCACATCCATGACTTCGCTGCCTGGCTTAAAGTTTATCAGCTTTGCTATCCCCAACGAGTGTAAAATATGGTGGGGGTAAAGGTTTTGGATATCTTTTCGCGAAATCAGGTTGATTTTACTGTTCCAGTCTGTATAAAGAGGGAAAAGTTCAGTGAACTGCTGACGTTGCTTTTCCGTCAGGTTGGGAAAATATTTTTCGATAATCTCCATTGTCTTATTTTACAAAGGCTGTTAGTGGGTGATTGGGTTTGAGTAGCGGCTTTAATTCCGCGAAGGGGATTGTAGCTGTAATAGTCCCCAAAGCGTATGCTGCGATATCATACGGATTGTAGGACCAGGTGATTCCTTTATCTGTAACGTACAGATTGCCATTAGGGTATATTTCTTTTACGCTGAAATATCCTAATTCTTCAAGTTCTTCAGCCTGTGTCACTTTGTTGTCTTTGGCAATGTGTTTGATGATCAATGCGGCGACTTGATCCATCGCATCTTCATCAAACAGATCTTCCTGTTTTAGTAATTTTCCATTGTTGAGTATAATGGTGTAGCAGGAATCAGTATTCATACCGTGGGCGCCACCTGTGTAGTCATAACGGTGGATGACGTAACTTAAAAGATTGGCTTTGTTGAATTTAAGTTCAAGTTCAGTGCTGTGTTGGTAGTCGTATGAGGATTCCATTGGCTCGTAAATGTCCTCTTCCTGGCTGCCTCGTTTCTGCTTGTATGCTTCCTGATCTTTAAGGTAGATTGCTTCGAGGGCTTTATACTCTTTGAAGTAGTTCTCGATGTATCCGTTTGCAAGATCCTTCATGCTCTTCGATGGATCTACCGTTCCAAACAGTGTAACCTTGAAATTTTTTTCAATTTCAGAGAGAATGTTTTTTGAAGTATTAGGCTTAGGAACGACCAGTTT
>JAUZOF010000718.1 GCA_030706585.1 Bacteroidota bacterium | reverse complement strand
GGATGGTAACCATAGTTGGTTGTAGATTTAAATGCCGGATCGATGTTGGTAACAGCTCCTGTAACCGCTGATGCCTCGCGACGTTTATCTCCCGGTTCATAACAACTCCACCATTCCCATGAAAGATACAATGTTCCCCAACCACCAAGTGAAGGGCATGCAACAAATTGTACCATCCAGTTGTGAGCCTGCGACAAGTTAGACCACTGGTTCCACTGTGAGCCTTCGTCAAGCACTTCTTCCCAGATACATTCTTTCGTCCATACTGCACCCGGATCCCATAATGTTGTAAATGATTTATTTAATTCGTATTTTTTACTATCAATCACTTGTTTTAAGGCTGTAGCGGCTAATGCATAGTCCGCTGTAGCTTCGGCAGGAACTTTATACGCTTTCCACATGTATGCTTCTCCAAGGAATGAAAGAGCAAAACCTTTTGTAATACGACCATATTCGCCATCCATTGGATCCCAGTCAAGTTCATCAGCGGCAATTTTCAAGTCGTCAATAATGAAATTCCACATTTCATTATAATCTTTTGCACGGGCTTTTGCCGGTGTGTTAATGTAGTCTTCACCGGTTGCCAACATAGGTACGCGACCAAACGCTTTTGCCAACCACATGTAAAAGAACGCACGAATACCCCGTGCCTGACCATCCAATGACTTTTTTAATGTAGGCGAAATAATGTTTGGATCTGCAGTTGCAAGACCGGCAAGAAAGTCATTACATCGTGTAATTGCGTTGTAAGCATGTTTCCAACCTGACAATAATTCAGGACTACCGGCAGTCCATTTCTGCTGATTCCAGTCTTTATCCCAACCGGTGGCCTGTGTGTCCATTGTAGGGTGCCCACCAATAAACAAGTTCGGTTTGATACCCCAGTCTCCATCAGTTGCATCCGGCAACATCATCGTATAACAACCAACAAGTCCACCCTTGGCATTATCCACTGTTTTAAACATCTGATCAGCAGCTAAAATAGTAGTCTGATCTATCTTTAAAAAGTCCTTACTATTACAGGAGTTCATTCCAAGCAGGAATAAAGCACCAATAAGGGTGAAATATAATATTTTTGAAATTTTTTTCATGACGTTTGTTGTATTTATGTAAAACACTTAGAATTGGACATTCAAACCTAAAGAATAAACACGTGGCATCGGATAACGACCAGTGTCTAACCCTGTAAAGAGAACACTGCCTTGTCCTGCTTCCGGATCACCGTATTTGTTATAGGAAGAGATGCAGAGTACATTTTGAACAGAAGCGCTAACACGTACACTCTGGAGATGAAGAACCTTCAACATTTTTTTATCGAAACTATAGCCCAATTGAATTGATCCAATTTTGAAGTAATCTCCATTTTTAAGCCATGCATCAGAACCACGCATGTTGTAGTTCTTGTCAAGGAATGATAATCTTGTATAGGCACCATTTGTATTTGTAGAAGTCCAGGCATTGTTAGCCACTTCATTCAAGATATTCGGCGTTGTTCCGTTATCACTCGGGAACATGTTAGTTAAAGTCATTGCGGAATAAGAATAGATTTGAGCACCGGCAACTCCGTAGCCATAAATCATCATATCCCAATTCTTATATGAAGCGGTGAGGGTCAATCCATAGTTGAGTTTGGGGAATCCGTTACCCAAAATTGTCATATCCTTTTCATCAAGGAAACCATCGCCATTCAAATCCTTAAATTTATAATCACCGGGAACAGTTGCTGATCCATTGTTGTATCCGGCTGAGTGTCCGGCTGCTTTAGCTTTTGCATTATCAGCATCAATTTCCGCTTGATTTTTATAAATATGATCTACCTTGTAACCATAGAAAGAACCCACGGCATATCCGTCACGCATAATGGAGTGATTGTTCCAGTGTGTACCGGAAGGAGCACCTACAGCACCCTGGTTGGAACCATCTCCTGACGCACTTGTGTTTTCAAAGAAGATATCATTTCCAATATCTTTAATTTTGTTTTTGATACTTGAACCCGTTACAGTAGCACCAACGTTCCAATCTTTATTCAACTGTTTCTTATAACTGACGCTGAATTCGATACCTTTATTGCTAATTCCACCCAAGTTCGTATACACTTTTTCGTAACCTGATGATGGACGGATGTACAAATTATTCAACAAATCTTT
>JAUZOF010000717.1 GCA_030706585.1 Bacteroidota bacterium | reverse complement strand
TTTGATATAGCTGTCCGGATCTTTATCGCTGCAACGTTCTATCGTCGCAATATCTTTCAGGCGCACCACCCCACCCTTCGGGTCGGAGAATACAATCTGATCGGCCAAATCTTTTTCCGATTGAAAGTTCGGCGGAAAATGAACACTGAGATTGTTGGTACCCGTTTTCAGGGTTCCGGCCGGAGATACCAATCCATTGGGCTGGTACTGTGCCAGCAACGATAACGATTTGATATTGTATTCGTTCAACTTCTCTGGTTCTACATTGACATAGATCTTTTCACGTTGAATACCATAATCTTTGATTTTCGAGGCAGCGGGGATTTTCCGACATTCGGCTTTCAATTTCTTCAGCTGCTCTTCCATCTCTTTGTATCCCTTGCTGTCCGACGACAGGGAGATCAGCAGCGCAGACGTATCGCCGAAATCGCTGTTGGCAATCAGAGCCAACACACCGGTAGGCAACGACGATTTGAATTCGTTCAGACCATGCTTTAGCTTCGACCAAAACTCATCGGCATTTTTTACGTCATCGTTGAGCTCCACATAAATATACATCATCCCGTCTTTCGATTCGGAATAGGTATCTTTCTTTTTCACCTCCTTGAATCCAAAGAGATAATTTTCAACCTGTTTCGTCAATTGTTCTTCCACTTCGGAAGAGGTTGCACACGGATACACCCCAACAACCACTCCCTGACGAATGGTAAACTGAGGGAACTCATTGCGGGGCATTTTGAGTAACGCCACCACACCGAAAATCACAAACATAACAACCAACAAATTGGTTATGTTATGATTACGCATAGCCCATGCTATAAAGCCTATCTTTTTTTGCTTCATTGATATGTATATTAAAGAAGAGTCAAGAACCAAGAATCAAGACAGAATCTGATAAGAGTACAAAACGAGGAATAACCGGGAGTACATAATAATCGAAATTCTAAATCTTTACACTTTGAATTTCAGAGCCGATTTAAGTCTTGACTCTTGGTTCCTGGTTCTTGGTTCTCAAAGAGTCACCTTACTGTTATCCGACAACTTATGCAAGCCTCCGGTCACCACCTTCTCGCCCAGATTAACTCCCGACAGGATCTCCACAAAGTCACCCTGATAGATACCCACGGTGACCAACCGTTTGGAAACCGTTTTGCCGGCAACATTGACAACATACACATAGTTGCGATTGTCGTTATCTTTATCGACCGCCTGCAAAGGGACTCCCACTATAGTGCGGTTCGCGGTCACATTCAGTTTTACGTCGCACACCATGCCCGGCTTTAGCTCCAGTTTTGTATTGTTGACGGTTATTTTCACTTCGTAAGTACGCGATATGGCATCCGCAACCACCCCCACATTGGTGACGGTTCCTTCAAACTCTTTATTATCGAGTGCCGACACGGTAAACGATGCTTTCTGACCTTTTTTTATGAGATTGATCTCATTTTCGGGAACAGCCACCTTCACGTAAACCGTGTTGATCTTCACCAGTTCGATAGGAGCATTCAGATTGCCAAGACTGTTCATACCCGGTTCGATATTACGCTTACCGATCACCCCACTTTCGGGAGCATAGAGATTACACTTCTTCAGATTATTTCTCGACAGCGCCACCGACGATTGAGCCTGTTGCAGGTTGCTCTCCATCTCTACCCACTTCACTTCGGGCAGTCTTCCTTTGTCGTGCACCTGTTTCAACCGATCGTAGGCATCTTTTGCCTGCTGATATTTTGCCAGCGTCATTTCATACATGCTTTGTGCATCGGCCTTATCGACAACGGCTAACAACTGACCTGCTTTGACAGGATCACCCGCATTGACCAACACCTTTAACACCGTTCCCTGCGCCTGAAACGTGAGGGGAATGGTTTGTGTCGGTTCAATAGTCCCACTATACTGCAAAGCCCCCGAAGTAGATACCTGCTGAACTGCGGCCATCTCAATCTTCGGATCGGCAACACTCTCTGTTTTTGCCTGTTTACATCCAGCCAATGCCAGGATGCACAACACGAAATAAGCTACTTTCTTCATCGTCCTCTGAAATTAAATTTGTTTTATCTATTTTTCTTTATATGAGAAATTACAAAACGTTTTTCGTTTTTTGGTCGAATTCTGATTAAAAAAAATGGCATTATTTGCGTAATGCC
>JAUZOF010000716.1 GCA_030706585.1 Bacteroidota bacterium | reverse complement strand
CTAGCCGTAAGTCCACATCGGTAACATCGGCACCTGACCGGTCAGGTCGCGCATTTGAGCCACTACCCCATCACCGCTACCGCCGTACATAAAGTAGTAATCGGAGCAATCAGCCAACGATTCGAAAGAGGTCTCCTGAAGATTGTCGGTAAAAAGAGTAGAAGCATAATTGTCCCAGAATATACCGTATCCTTTGATCGACTGAAAGAACGGGATGCAGACTCTGGTATTCCCATTCTTCAAGACATTCTGTTGTCCACGCTGGTTGAGCCTGTTATTTTGCTGCTGTCCGAGACCATAGATAGGCTCGTCCTTATCCAGCAGAAATGCCTGACGTGCGGTATAGGTATTTTTCTGGACATCGACCGTCGGGGTGAATTGAGTACCGTAGTCTTTTTCAGTCAACAATGGGTTTCCTTGCAAGTCAAGGTATGACACTTTACCTGTTTTCAGGTTAACATCCACCTCCAGTTTGTTGCTTTTCATAGCTACGACGTCTCCCTGCTGTGTAGTGGTAAACCGGGTATCCTGCGGTTTCTTAATTACAGATAGACTCTCTTTTTTGTAAACGAAACCTTCGGGAGCTTTCAATACCCGAACGATGGAAGGGCTGTAAAACTGTACCTCAACATCCATCGACTGAAGCCGGGTTTTAATACCCTGTGCTGTTTTTTGGTAGTTCTGCGCTGCCACCGGTATAACCAGAATGGCACCGAGCAACGCAACAATCACACTTTTTCTTTTCATTTGTGATTAGAATTAAAGATTTGATTTTAAAACAAATAATGTGGCAAAAGTATGGAGTACCATTGTGTCGGATATGATTATCTGGTTGTTTATTGGTGTATAATTTGTTGTTTTGGAGCCTTAATGCATCACTCTCAATTACTTTTTCCGGTTATTCTGAATATACTGAGATGGCGTCACACCAAACGCCTCTCTGAAGTAGTTTGAGAAATAGCGTTGCGTATTAAATCCGACCATATCCGCAACCTCGCTCACCGAAAGCTGCCCCTGAGCGAGCAACTGAGCCGCACGCTTCAAGCGGATAGAACGGATAAATTCAGACGGAGCCAATCCGGTTATACTTTGCAGTTTTTTATAAAGCACGGTACGGTCCATTCCCATCTCTTCACTGAACTGCTGTACCGAATATTCAGGATTATCCATATTGCGCTCGATGCAGGACAATGCTTTTTCGACCAGCTTCTCATCCAACGAGGTGATGGTGATCTCTTTCGGATTGACCTCTATTTTACGAGAAAATTGCTGCTGTCGGTTCTGTTGTTGTTCGATAAGCTTGTTGATACGCAGGTGAAGAATATCGAGGTTAAAAGGCTTGGGCAAATATTCATCAGCCCCGGAACGGAATCCCTCCAGTTTGTGTTCGTCAGAAGTCCTTGCCGTCAGCAGAATGACCGGGATGTGCGATGTTTGCAGGTCTGACTTGAGTTGCCGGCACAGTTCCAAACCATCCATGCCCGGCATCATCACATCACTAATCACCAAATCGGGCAAAGTCTCACAAGCTATCGACTTACCGGCAATACCATCGGGAGCTTCCAACACCTCATAACTTTTGGACAATTCACTCACCAGGAAGTGTCGCAGCTCCTGATTATCTTCCACCACCAGCAGCTTGTGTTTTTTATCTGAATGAATGGACATCGCTGTAGCATCCGGTTGGCCGATAACCTCTTCGGGTGAAACTTGCCCGTCTGTTGTTTCCGGAGTCAAATCAGTCGGAATCTTCAAAGTAAAAGTGGTACCTCTCCCCTGCTGACTTTCTACGTTGATTTGCCCGGAATGAAGCCCGGCATACTCTTTGACCAGATGCAACCCTATACCACTCCCCTGCTCCGTTCCATTTGCCTGATAAAAACGGTCAAAGATTCGGGCCAATTCGTCCTGTGGAATACCTCTTCCGGTATCATTGACCCGAATTTCCAGATACTCTTTTCCCTTTTCTTTCAAAGAGGTCACTTCTACCGATATTTGCCCCGTTTCCGGAGTAAACTTAAAGGCGTTAGAGAGCAGATTATTGAGAATGCGGTACAATTTCTCCCAGTCAAAATAGCAATAGAGTTCATCCAGTTCGCTTTTCACACTAAATTCGATGCGCTTTTCCTGAGCCAGACGGCCAAATAGCT
>JAUZOF010000715.1 GCA_030706585.1 Bacteroidota bacterium | reverse complement strand
TAAGATGCCAGCTCCGAATTGAGCGCTTTACGGTTTTCTTCCATAACCGTTTCCAGATCTTCCTGACGGATCTGGGTTCCATCCACGCCTTCATAGTCGGGATACACAAGAGCCACCAATCGTCCATTACTTTCTACCACCAGACACTCCATCACAAAAGGCATATTATTGAGTTTAGCCTCAATCTCTTCGGGATAGATATTTTGTCCGCTTGGACCCAGAATCATGGTTTTGCACCGCCCGCGAATGGCAACCACCCCGTTTTCGTCAACGGTTCCGAGGTCGCCTGTGTGAAACCATCCTTCTTTATCGAAGGCTGCTTCTGTTGCCTCTTCATTCTTGTAATATCCGAGCATCACATTTTCTCCCCGCACACAAATCTCACCAACTCCGGTCAAAGAATCTTTATTGTCGAGTTTTATCTCCATCCCGTCCAGAATTTTTCCACAAGTACCCGAGATATATTCTTTGTAATAGGAATAGCTGATTAAAGGCGCGCACTCGGTCATGCCATACCCAACCGTTAGGGGAAACTTTATTTTGAGCAAAAACTCTTCCACCTCCGGATTCAACGGGGCTCCTCCAACAACAACCTGCTCGAAAGCGCCACCAAAAGCCGCTTCGAGCTTTTTATTGATTGTGCTGAGAATGCGGTTATCCAAAATTGGAATATTGAGAGCCCAACGAATTGCCCGCTGGTTAAGAATCGGCTGAACCTGTTTTTTGTAAATTTTCTCGAGAATAAGAGGAACCGTAATGATCACAGTAGGTTTCACTTCAACCATTGCCTGAAGCAACACTTTGGGCGATCTGACTTTCCCCAACAACATCACAAAACCACCGGCCGCCAATGGAGACAAAAATTCGAAGGCACACCCATAAGCATGAGCAAGAGGCAAAAAGGAAACGATACGGGTTTGATCATTCATGATGCCCGTACGCAATGCAAATAAAACATTACCTGCCAGATTATTGGCAGACAACATAACTCCTTTCGTAAAACCGGTTGTTCCCGAGGTATAATTCAGCAAAACAAGTTCGGAATTATCGACTGCGGCATACCTCACATCACCTTTTCCAAATCCGTTGGGATATCGTTGCTGAAATTCAAGATCGACGGTTCGAAGCATCTTCTGTACCGTTTCTCCATCATGCTGACAAATGCAGCGGTAATCGTCCAAAGAGAAAACGGCGCGCAACTCTGGCATTTTATCCTCTTCCAGGTTCTCCCAGATGAAATCACTCACGTAAAGAATAACCGATTCCGAATGATTTACAATATGATGAATGTCATTTGCATTAAAATCCTGTAAAATAGGAACTACTACAGCTCCATAAGTAATGGTTGCCATATAGGCCATCACCCATTTCGACGAATTCCGACCCACAATGGCAATTTTATCGCCTTTTTTCACGCGCATTTTATCATAAATAATATGCAGGCGAGCAATCTCTTTTGCCACATCCGAATAAAACAATGTATCCGGGCTATCGTAGTCGGTTAACGCTTTGTTGGCCCAATGGGTTTTAAAGCTCTCCTCGTAGAGCTTTATCAGGTTCTGTTCAATCATTGCAAATTAAATTTGGACGGCAAAATTACACAAAATATGCGCGAATGTGCACAATTAACAGTATTTAACCCATATACCACATTCCACAAACCAACACAAAACTCTATTTGACAAAATATTACAGTCAAATCCGAGCAAGATATCCCACCATAAGACGAAGAATTTATTTTTCTTCGGATAAAGTCATAGTTTTTCGCTATTTTTACAGATTAAAAACTATCAGACGGGAATTATTTCTCATCCACCTAACTCTATCATAAGAGCTTCGTAAATAGTTTGATATACAGAGAATAAATTCACACTACATATGTCAATTAACACTCATTGGAATTTTCTAAAGCTAACGGATGAACAACAGGAAATAAGCGACAGTTTGGCGGAAGAGCTTGGGATCAGCCCAATATTAACTCAGCTATTGGCACAAAGAGGGATTACCAGTTTTGATGAAGCAAAAAAATTCTTCAGGCCCGACTTATCTCATCTTCATGATCCTTTTCTTATGCCCGACATGGACAAGGCTATTGAGAGGTTAAATTTAGCATTAGGAAGAAAAGAAAAAATACTGGTATATGGCGATTAC
>JAUZOF010000714.1 GCA_030706585.1 Bacteroidota bacterium | reverse complement strand
CATTCTCCGTATTGAGCCATTCACGAAGCAGTCCGTTTTGGATAAAACCGCATTTGCTGAACAGATGAAGGCTAGGGGTGTTTACGGATGGCACATGGGCATAGATTTGATGCAACTGGAGGAAGTTAAAGCAATAATTCTTAATCAGTTCCAGCGTCTCACTCCCCAGTCCCTGCTTTTGCACAGAGGCGTCAATCAGGATGCCAATAGCAGCCCTCCTATGAAACGGGTCAAAATCAAACAAGTCTATCGTTCCGACCGGTTGCTCATTCTCTTTAAGGATAATCATTAACCGGAGCTGTTTCGCCTCGAAGATGTCGAGGTGGGAATTCGCAATATATTCCTTCAGGGTATATTTAGAGATAGGAGAAAGGGTTGATCCGAATTTCCACAGCGTAGAATCATTTTCCCATTTATAGAGAACGTCAAGATCTTCCGGTTCCGGAGCACGGAGGTATATGTGGTCGTTGTATAGCATAAAGGCCTTTTTGCTGTATTTGAAAAACAAACTGCCAATATACGAATAAAAGCAGCCGGATATTCCTATACTCGGGAATAATATCAGATTTCCCGAATATGCTTTTTTATTTGTTTGTTTTTGAATATATTTGCAACTCATCCAATTAGAACAGGTGTTTTAATTTTCTTATCCGGGAACAATGAGGCCTTCTTTTTGTTTACTTTACCAGATAAGATATTTTCTAATAATCATAATAACTAACTTATGAAAAAATCAAACATTTTCGTTGCAGTATTATTAAGCGGTAGCTTATTGCTGTCAGGTTGTTCATCCATGTCAAACGCTGTGAAAGGCGGACTTATCGGTGGTGCAGGTGGTGGCGCTTTGGGCGCTGGTATCGGTGCATTGGCCGGAAAAGGTAAAGGTGCTGTTATCGGTGCTGCTATTGGTACAGCAGTTGGAGGTACAGCAGGTGTATTGATCGGTAAGAAAATGGATAAGCAGAAAAGAGAACTTGAGGCTATCCAGGGTGCTAAAACAGAAGAGATCACTGACATCAACGGTTTGAAAGCGTTGAAAGTGACTTTCCAGGAAGGAATCTTGTTCCAGACCGGAAAAGCTAACTTGTCAGCTTCATCTAAAACTGCATTGTCTCAATTTGCGACTTCAGTTAAAGGCAATCCTCAAACTGACATCGTGGTTCAGGGACACACTGACATTACCGGTGGTGACAAAATCAACGTTCCTTTGTCAGAAAAACGTGCTGCAAGTGTACAATCATTCCTTCAGGCTCAGGGATTAACCAACAAAATCACTGCAATGGGATTGGGTTCTTCACAGCCGGTGTCTGACAATACAACTGCGGCTGGTAAAGCACAAAACCGTCGCGTAGAGGTTTATATCTCTGCTAACGAAGAGATGATCAAAGCTGCCGAATCAGGTACTTTGAAATAATCTTACGAATATTATTCAGAGGCGGGAAAGTTCTTTCGGGAGCTTTCCCGCTTTTTTGTTTTTGTCCGTTTCGTGAAAAAGATAAATCCTTATCTTTGTGGCACTTTAAAAAGATGTAAAAACCACAGAATTAAAATTAATCAGATATGAAGACTTACCTCGTGACCGGTGGGGCCGGATTTATTGGCGCCAACTTCGTGAAATACATGTTGAATAAATACAGCGACATCCAGTTGGTGGTACTTGATGCCCTTACCTATGCCGGTAACTTGGGTACAATTATCAAAGAGGTGGAAGACCCGCGTTGTGTCTTCGTGAAAGGCGACATCTGTGATGCACAACTGGCCGACGAGCTGTTTGCCAAATACAACTTCAACTACGTAGCGAACTTTGCGGCTGAAAGCCACGTGGACCGCAGCATCGAAAATCCGCAGTTGTTCCTCACTACAAACATCCTCGGTACTCAAAACCTGCTTGACGCTGCCCGCAAACACTGGGTGACCGGTAAAGATGCCAATGGCTATCCGACCTGGAAAGAGGGCGTGAAGTTTCATCAGGTATCGACCGATGAGGTGTATGGCAGCCTCGGTGCAGAGGGCTATTTTACCGAAACCACGCCGCTTGACCCGCGCAGCCCTTATAGCGCTTCGAAAACCGGCGCCGATCTGATCGTTAATGCCTATGCCGAGACTTATAAAATGCCGGTAACCATTACCCGTTGTTCCAATAACTATGGCCCATACCAT
>JAUZOF010000713.1 GCA_030706585.1 Bacteroidota bacterium | reverse complement strand
CAAGTCGTCCGTTGACATCCGAAATCTGCACTGAATTCGCGGGAGCTCCCGAAATATACATCATATCTTCTACCGGATTCGGAAAAATCAGCACGGTTTTCTGCGTTGCTGTATCCACCGGGGCCGGTGTAATTCTGACATTTGTATAAATTTTCAGACCGAATTCCGGCAGTGCAACGGTCATTGGCGTAGCGGTTACATTAATAGAATCGCCGGTAAGTAATTCATACCAAATACCCGTTTTATCGAACGGCGCACTTGCCGAAACAGCTCCGGTTCCCGTGAAATTTCCAAGTACGACTGTCGAAGTTTTTCCGTCTGTGAGATAAACATTACGACCGGCAGACCAATCACTGGCTGACACCTGCCAACTCCATGAAGTTGGATTTGAAAACAGTGACGGATATTTAAGCCTTAAATTCAAAATTTTCTGATAATTATCGTGTAACGCTTTTCGGGCCGGAATATTCAGAAAGCCCCATTCGGCAGGAAAAGCACTGGTGATATTGTCGCTGCCATTTGAACCTTTTGAATTGTAATTCGCCCCCAATTCTCCGAATTCCCACATCATTCGGGGGCCCGGACTCAGAAAAGCGAACGCACCACATACGGCAAGTTGTTTCATCACATTGGTTGTATCTTTCACATCAGTTACGCCCCATGTGATGGCTTTATACCCCATCCGGTACTCGTCATGACTTTCGGCATAGGCCACCCGATTGGTGGGCAGCTTGACTGCACCACCCGATTGCGAGGAAGATGCCAATCGTGAAAAGTCCGACCCATCAACATAGCCCATTGCTGCCTGTTGAAAAGCATAAGAAACATTGCGCCATAGCATTGTACTGTCATAAGCAGCCAAAGCATTTTCTTCTGCGTCATCACAAAAATGTTCCAGAATAGCGTATGCTTTCGGATTGGTCGATTTCACTGCATCTACATACGTTTTGATATTATCGATACGGCTTTGATCATATGTGCTGCAATTAAGGGTTGCATTCGGATTTACTGCCCCCCCGTTTGAAACTGTTTGCGTGAGCCCTTTGCTCAGATCGAAACGAAAACCGTCTACCTTGTATTCTGTCAGCCAAAATTTCAAAGCGCGGGATAGCCATGCTTTTACCGGAGCATAAGTATGGTTTATATCATTACCAACGCTGTATGGATGAGGTGCCAAAGCATTGTAATACGGATTGGTAACAGCAGGACGGCCATTTGCCGCATCCCAATAAACAAGGCAATAAGGACTCAAACCCCATGTATGATTGAACACAATATCGAGAATTACAGCAATCCCTCGTTTATGACATTCATCCACAAATTGCTGGTAGTCGGCTTTGGTACCATAAGCTTTGTCTGTCGCAAAGTAGAAATTCGGGTTGTATCCCCAACTATCATTCCCGTCAAACTCCATTATGGGCATAAGCTCAACCGCATTTACTCCAAGCTCTTTGAGATAATCAAGTTTGCTGATAGCTGCCTGCACTGACTTTTCAGACGTAAAATCGCGAAACAGCATCTCGTAAATTGTAAGCTGTGATTGCAATGGAGGATTGAATGACGATGAATATTGCCAGTTATAATTAGATGCATTAATGGTAAAGCACGACAGAATTCCGCTTGTCAAGGCCGATGGGTATGATTTCAAATTCGGATAAATGGAAGAACCGATATATTTATCGTTAGCCGGATCGAGAATCTTTTCAGCGTATGGATCACCCACCCTGACAGCATTAGTTCCGGCAAGTCCATCCACGTAATACTGGTAAGCGTATTCTTTTGACGCATTCAGGCCTGAAACAGTCAGCCAATAAAAGTTGACATCCGTGCCGTAAGTTGTATTGTCAGCCTGAAGATTCATCAGGTAATTGTTGTCCAGTTTGTAATTATTAAAGTCGCCCAAGATAAATACCCGGGTAGAAGCCGATACAGGAGCGCTTTTGCCCAATGAGAAACAAAACGTCACCGATCCGTCCGGATTTTTTGTAAGTCCCTCTTTCAATCCGGAAGGACGATCTGCAAGAGGTTGTATTTTCGGCACACAAACATAGGATGTGTCAGATGCTGTACTACCACCGCTGGTTGTAGCTGTCGCGATGACATAATAGTTACCCGGTGTAGTAAATGTGTACGAAGACGATAATGTTGTAACGCCATTCGATT